>NC_019973.1:1500000-1737500 GCF_000230995.2 Mesorhizobium australicum WSM2073
ATCGAGGTCGGGATCCTCGAGGCGGCGTCGGACGATGGCCACGCATTCGCCGATCAGCGCCTCGCGCGACATGGTCAGCGTGTCCAGCCGGCGTTGCTCCTCCGATATCACCTGGCCGGCGTAGTCGATGACGGCGACGGAGAGGAAATTCAGCGACAGCACCACGGTCATGACCGCCGCGGCCTCGGGGTTGAGACAAAGGCCCACCTGCGGCCGGCCGCGTTTCAGTGAGCCGGCCTCGTTCGGCTTGCCTTCGCTCAGGATACCTTCGCCGATCAGGTCGGCTGATATCGCCGATATGGTCGAGTGGCTCAGGGCGGTGGTGGCGGCGATCTCGGTGCGCGAGGGCTGGCCACCCCGGCGCACGGCTCCAATCACCATTGCGCGGTTGCGCCGGCGCAGATCGTCGTGGCGGATTCCGACCGACATGATTTCCTCCCCGTCGCCGCGGTTCTTGACGCCCCCTCGAACACCTCCGGCAACGGGTCGAATACTGGCAGAAGCGGCTGGGGCTGTCATTATTTATTGCGGGGCTCGAAAAAAGGCTTCCGGCACCTCAAAATCCGTCAGAATCGATGTTGACAGTGTTCCGGCGATGGACCAGTGTTTTTTCGAGGCTCGAAAAAATTAGAGCCTTTGTGCCGGCCTTAGGGCCAGTTTGGTCGCGCCACACGCGGCGCAGGGAGGATATCATGAAGAGATTCACAGTCGCCATTCTGGCGGGTGTCGCCATGTCGCTGACGCTGGCGTCGGTCGCGCAGGCGAAGGGCAAGGTTATCGGCGTGTCGTGGTCCAACTTCCAGGAGGAGCGCTGGAAGACCGACGAGGCCGCCATGAAGAAGGCGATCGAGGCCGCGGGCGACAAGTACATTTCCGCCGATGCGCAGTCCAATCCTGGCAAGCAGCTGACCGATGTCGAGAGCCTGATTTCGCAGGGTGCCAATTCGCTGATCATCCTGGCGCAGGACGCGTCGGCCATCGGCCCGGCGGTACAGAAGGCGCTCGACGAGGGCATTCCGGTCGTCGGCTATGACCGCCTGATCGAGAACAAGGACGTCTTCTACCTGACCTTCGACAACAAGGAAGTTGGCCGCATGCAGGCCCGCGAAGTGTTCAAGGTGAAGCCTGAGGGCAATTACGTCTTCATCAAGGGCTCCGGCGCCGATCCGAATGCCGACTTCCTGTTCTCGGGCTCGATGGAAGTGCTGAAGGCGGCCATAGACAGCGGCAAGATCAAGAATGTCGGCGAAGCCTATACGGACGGCTGGCTGCCCGCCAACGCCCAGAAGAACATGGAACAGTTCCTCACCGCCAACGACAACAAGGTCGACGCCGTGGTCGCCGCCAATGACGGCACCGCCGGCGGCGTCGTCGCGGCGCTGACGGCGCAGGGGCTCGCCGGCACCGTGCCGGTCTCCGGCCAGGACGGCGACCACGCCGCGCTCAACCGCATCGCGCTCGGCACCCAGACCGTGTCGGTGTGGAAGGACGCGCGCGAACTCGGCAAGAACGCCGCCGAGATCGCCTCGCAACTCGCCGACGGCAAGAAGATGACCGACATCGCCGGCGTGAAGGACTTCACGACGCCTGGCGGCAACACCGTCAAGTCGCTGTTCCTGACCCCGGTGGCCATCACCAAGGACAATCTCAACCTCGTCATCGACGCCGGCTGGATCAAGAAGGACGAAGTCTGCACGGGCGTTGCCGCGGGCAGCGTCGCGGCCTGCAACTGAGCTTGATCGCCTGAAAAGTCGGAAACGCCGCGGCGTGGAACGGTCAGTGTTCTGAACACTGACCGTTCCAATTTCCTTGTCTTCGCAATTCCGGACAAAAACCCTTTACGCACTTTTCCTGGAATTGCTTCCAAGCCGCGGCGTTTTCCCGACAAGATTTGTGTTTCCGCCGCTGGCGGCTAACTTCTGGGCTCTGGTCCGGCTCCGCGTCAGACGGCAAGCCGCTGGGAGGACATCATGACCGACACGACCTCAACCTCGCAGGCCGATACGGCGCGTGCGTCGGAACTCGGCGCGGTCGCGCGTTTCCTGAAGGCGACCGAGATCGATACCCGCATGCTCGGCATGATCGGCGCGCTGCTGCTGATCTGGGTCGCGCTGCATGTGATTTCGAGCCTGCGTCTTGGTGTCAATCCGCTCGATTTCGACAGCCGCACGTTCCTCACGCCACGCAATCTGTGGAACCTGTCGGTGCAGACGTCCGCGGTCGCCATCATGGCCTGCGGCATGGTGCTGGTCATCGTCATGCGCAACATCGACCTGTCCGTCGGTTCCGCCGAGGGCTTGATCGGCATGGTCATGGGCTTTGCGCAGGTACATTTCCTGGTTCGGTTCGTAGGACTTGAACTCGGCAACCCATGGATCTGGGTCCTGGCACTGGTCATCGGTCTGGCGCTCGGGCTTTTGATCGGCGCCTTCCAGGGCTTCGTCATCGCCTATCTCGAAGTGCCGGCCTTCATCGTCACGCTGGGTGGCCTGCTGGTCTGGCGCGGCGCCGCCTGGTGGGTCACGTCAGGCCAGACGGTGGCACCGCTCGACGCCACGTTCCAGCTTATGGGCGGCGGACCGGCCGGATCGATCGGCGCCACCTGGAGCTGGGTCGTCGGCATCGTCGCCTGCCTGGCCGTCGTGTTCGCGCTGTTCAACGGGCGGGTCCAGCGCAAGCGCTTCCGCTTCCCCCTGCGGCCGATCTGGGCCGAGACGCTGCTCGGCGTCGTCACCTGCGCCGTCATCATGGGCGCGGTCTGGCTAGCCAACTCCTATCCATGGCCGATCGGGATCGTGAACCGGTACGCGGCCGCCAACAACATCACCGTGCCGGAGGGCGGGCTGTTCATCGCCCACGGCATCGCCATACCGGTGCTGATGGCGGTCGCCGTCGGTCTGGTCATGACCTTCATCACCAACCGCACCCGTTTCGGCCGTTATGTCTTTGCTATCGGCGGCAATCCGGAAGCGGCCAATCTCGCCGGCATCAACACGCGCTGGATCACCATGAAGGTGTTCATGATCATGGGCGTGCTGGCCACGATCGCCGCCGCCATTTCGTCGGCCCGGCAGAACTCGTCCACCAATGTGCTGGGAACATTGGATGAGCTGCTGGTCATTGCCGCGGCCGTCATCGGCGGCACCTCGCTTGCCGGCGGCTCGGGAACCATCATCGGCGCCATGCTCGGTGCATTGCTGATGCAGTCGCTGCAGTCGGGCATGGTGCTGCTCGGTGTCGATTCGCCGTTGCAAAGCATCGTCGTCGGCGCCGTGCTGGTCATCGCCGTCTGGCTCGACACCGTCTATCGCAAGCGGGTTTAGGGATACGACCATGGCTGACAAAACCGCTCCCGTAAGGGCCCTCACAACTGCGCCCACTGGCACGCCGCTGGTCGACATGCGCAACATCTCGATCGCCTTCGGCGGCATCCGCGCCGTCGACGACGCCTCGATCGATCTTTTCCCCGGCGAGGTCGTGGCACTGCTCGGCCACAACGGCGCCGGCAAGTCGACGCTGATCAAGATCCTGTCCGGCGCCTACAAGCGCGATGCGGGCCAGATCTTCGTCAATGGCGAGGAGGCAGCGATTTCCAACCCGCGCGACGCCAAGAAATACGGTATCGAGACGATCTACCAGACGCTGGCGCTGGCCGACAATGTCGATGCCGCCGCCAACCTGTTCCTCGGCCGCGAACTGATGACCGCCTGGGGCACGCTCGACGACGTCGCCATGGAGGCCGAGGCGCGCAAGGTGATGGGGCGGCTCAATCCCCGCTTCCAGCGCTTCAAGGAGCCGGTGATCAAGCTGTCAGGCGGTCAGCGGCAATCGGTGGCGATCGCCCGCGCGATCCTGTTCAATGCCCGCATCCTGATCATGGACGAGCCGACGGCGGCACTTGGGCCCCAGGAAACCGCCCAGGTCGGCGAGTTGGTCAGGCAGCTCAAATCCGATGGCATCGGCATCTTCCTGATCAGCCACGACATCCACGACGTCTTCGAGCTGGCCGACCGTGTCTGCGTGATGAAGAATGGCCAGGTGGTCGGTACCGCCCGCACGACTGACGTCACGCAGGACGAGGTGCTTGGGATGATCATCCTGGGCAAATGTCCTCCAGGTGCCATACCGGGGCCGGGCGCGCTGAAGATCGCCGCCTGAGGCCGGTCAGGCCGCTTCGGGCACGCCCCGTTGCCGGTCACGTGATATGCCAGTGATCACGATGGTGTGGCCTGACCATTGTGTTGGCCCGGCGACTTGCCCATAAAAGGTCCTGTTTTGCTCATGGACCGCATCATCCGTTGAAGAAGCTTTTTCCAATCGTCGCGTTCATTGCCGTTGCACTGATCAGCATGACCATGGCGGGGTTCGCTTATTTCGCGACGCAGGAAGCCGCCCGTATCAAGTTCGAAGGGGCGGCCGATGACGCCCTCAACCGGATCGAGAGCCGCATCGACCTGCACCTGTCGCTGCTGCGCTCGACACAGGCCCTGTTCGACGCACGCAACGGCGATATTTCCCAGAACGAGTTCAAGGCATTCTTCAAGGCGCTGGATGTCGACAACAATTTCGCCGGCCTGCGAGGCATCGGCTTCCTGCGGCTGGTCAGGACGGGCGACGAGGCAGCGGTGGAACGCGACACCCTCCACGATTTCGGCGCCAGTCATCCGGTCTATCCGGATACGACGCAGGCCTGGCGCACGCCGATCGCGCTTTTCGAGCCGCTCGATCCGTCCAACCAGACCATCATCGGCTACGACATGTTCAGCGAGCCGGTGCGGCGTGCGGCGATCGAAAAAGCCATGGCCGACGACCAGCAGCATGCGAGCGGGCTGGTGCAACTCGGCCAGGGCATGGGCGTGGCGCAGACTTTCACGGGCTTCCTGGTCTATGTGCGGCTCAATGTGGAAACCGCACCGGAGGTCATCAACGCATCGCGGTCCTCGACCGCCGGCTTTCTCTATGCGGCCTTTCGGGCCCGGGACCTGTTCCAGATCGCGCTCAGCCGTGCGCCGCTGCTGCCGGTCAACACCGAGATCTATGATGGAGCGGTGAACGGCGACAATCTGTTGTTCCGCTCGGAGACGCCACCGGCCTCATCCCTGGGAGACCGGCTGCTGGTCACCCGCAAGATGACCGTGGCGGGACGCCCGTGGACCGTATTGTTCAGGCCAACCAGCGCCTTCTCGCAACCCTCTTCGCGCGCCATCCCCGTGATGCTGGGGCTGTTCGGCCTGCTCCTGGCAGGCGCCATCGCGCTGGTGGCGCGCTATCAGGAGCGAGCCTATGACGCGGTGTCGGCCTTGCACGAGACGACGGAAAAAAGCCTTCTCGAAAAGGACCTGATGCTGCAGGAGATGAAGCATCGCATCAAGAACTCCATCACCAGGGTGCTGGCGATCGCGCGGCAGACGGCTTCGCGGGCAACCGACGTCAATGAGTTTTCCGCTTCCTTCTCGGCCAGGCTGCAGGCGATGGCCGCCTCGCAGGACATGTTGACGCGCTCGCGCTGGCAGAAAGCCGACCTTGCCGATCTGCTGCGCATCGAGCTTGGCCAAGTGTTCGGCAAGGAACTGCCGGACGGGCTCCTGTCAGGCCCGGAGGTGCTGCTCGATGAAACAACGACGCAGGCGCTTGGGCTGACCTTTCATGAACTCGCCACCAACGCGCTGAAATACGGCGAAGCCGGCAATTTCGTTGGCGCTCTCAAGGTGAACTGGTCGCTGGAAGGGCGGGGGCGCGAGCGGACGCTGGCGCTGAACTGGCGGGAGGCGGGGAAGAAGAGGGTAGAGGCGCCATCGCGGACGGGATTCGGCACCAAGCTGATCGATCTCAATGTCACGCGCGAGCTGCGCGGCACGATCAGACGCGATTTTCAGGCCGATGGCCTCAAGGTGGAAATCAAAATTCCACTGGCCGGCTGAAACCCACCCGTCAGCGGCCCTAGCGGCCGACCCCCAGCCATGAAAATCCGGAGGCCCCTGGGCCTCCGGATTTTGACTTGTTATCGCTGAATCAGTTGCAGCGGGCCGTGTAGATCCGGCCGCGATGGTCGCGATACTGGCAGTAGCCGTTGCGCAGGTTGCGAACCAGCAGGCCGGAACCGGCACCGACGGCCGCGCCGATCAGGGCACCCTTGCCGCCGCCGACCAACCCACCCACGCCCGCGCCGATCAAGCCGCCGCCGACGACGTCCTGCTCGGTCGAGGTACAGCCGCTGACGGCAACCACCGCAACCATGGCAATAAGTATTTTCCGCATAGAGTCACTCCTCACTTGTGTCCACACTTTGGTAAGCTCCAACCGCCATTTAGCACGAAACGACGGCCTTTGCTGCTGCAATTTATTGTTGGCTAAGGTCGTCTTTTTCTGGGCGGTTCGTGTTCGATGCCATGACGACGTTGGATACGGCCAACGAAGCGTCAAGACTACCATCTGGCCGCACCTTCCAGACAATCTGATCGTAGTCGTCCTCCAAGGCGGGATCGACCGCGAGGCATTTGGCGACGACATGCTGCGCCTGCCCCTGCACGTCGCCCATCGCGAAGGGGCGCTCAGCGGTGCATTCGTCAGCAGTCGCAAAAACACTGACAGGGACCTGCAATTCCCGACATTCGGCCATTGTGTTCGAGCAACCGATCACCAGCAGCAACGCGGCTATGTGTTCCATGACAGATGTTCCTCTGGCCGCATTAACGGCCGGCATCGTCAAAAAGTTCCTGTCATTCCAACAGCGTTACACGAATAGTTCGGAGAAAACCGCGGCTCCTCACGCCGCGGCGTTGGCCTGCCCGGCGACTTCAATTGGCGCGACGGAGAGGAGAGCAGATTTAGTCAGGTCAACTGCCAGAAAATGGCCAGCACCATGATCGCGGCCGCGGCAAGAACGATCCCCTTCATCAACCCCCTACCTGCTTCAGGGAGTGCCTCCATGGAGGGTTCGGATTCCAGAAATTCGCCCATCGAAATACGGGCGGCTTGTTCCAATCTGTTCATGTCGGCAATCGTCAAGACATTCCTCCCGTACCGTGCTTCGAGCCTGCCAACAATCTCCGAAGGCGGGGCAGGTTCCGACGGTATCTGGGAAAAACAGCATCCGCGCTTATGGTGAACAGCCGGTTAAGGATTGTTGTTTGCCAGGCTCTCACTGCGTCTCGAAATTGCTGTGCGGCACGACAAGGCGATATTCGAGGTGGCCCTCGCCGATATCCAGGTTCGCGGTTCCGTTCAGGGATGCCGGCACCACCCGCTCCAACGCAACGCTTCCGAAGCGCCGTTGACCGCCGCCACCGCGATTGGCTTCTATCGTTTCGGCCCATGTCAGCGACAGCGCAACCTCCCCCGTGGCGGCAGCGTCGAGTTGGGCGGTAACCTCGACGAAGCCATCCGGCCGGGACAGGGCGCCGTAGCTCAACGAGTTGACGGCAAGTTCATGCATCGCCAGCCCGATATGCAGCGCGGCGTTGGGATTGAGGTAAGGATTGGCGCCACGAAAACGGAGGCTGTGCGACGGGTTCGCGCCATAGCGGCCGACCTGGCCCGCCACCAGTTCATGAAGGGCTGCCCCTCGCCAATTGGAGGATGTCACCAGATCCTGGGAGGAGGCCAGCGACTGCAGCCGGCCGCGGAAGCGCGTCAGGAAATCGCCGATGCCGTCGGAATAGCGACCGGTCTGGGTCGCGATGCTCTGGATGATCGCCAGGAGGTTCTTCGAGCGATGGCTGACTTCCCGCAGCAGCGTCGTCAACGTCTGTTCACGCCGCTTTTGCTCGGTCGTCTCGACCATGGTGGTGACGACGCCCTGTACATCGCCATCGTCGCCTCGGTCGGCATCGACCCAAATCTGAAACCAGCGAACGCCATTCTCGACCGGGACACTGATTTCAAGGCGCTGGGGATTGCCGGTCGCGATCACATCGCGCTTGGCGGCGCCGATGCGGTCGGTCTGCGCCGTCGGCAAAATGCCGTTGCCATCGACATCGTCGGAGGCCCAAGGGGCGCGCATGTTGCGGGCCCATACGGTCTTCATATCGCGATCCTGATAGAGGACGGAAATGCCGGCATTGTGGAGCGCGTGGAGAAGAGCCCGGCCAAGCTGCATGCCGCTCTCGGCGGGGTGCATGGCGATCACTTCATCGCCCCGTGCGCCTTCCTCTCTATCTGAAGTCCTCGAGCGCATCGGTCAACCTGTCCACCCCAACTCAGACTGAACCGCTCACCTGCCACATCGGTTCCAAATGAATCGGGATAACCACCCTTCCTAAAGCGGTCCGCCGGACGGCGTCCAGTAAAGGACACCGCCCGGCGGTGGCTGGAAACCGTTTGAGGGGTGCGGCTTCCAGTGTTCCTCTATTCAGTCGCCAGGCTCACGCCCGTCTGAAAAGGCCGGCCAAAAGCGAAATGACCAGGAATGCGAGGAAGATGAAGAACAATATCTGCGCGATACCGGCGGATGTGCCGGCGATACCGCCGAAACCAAGCGCGCCGGCAATAATCGCCACGACGAGAAATACGAGCGCCCAGTAAAGCATGGTTCATCTCCTTCCAATGATACGGTGAAAACGTGGGTAAATGCGGTTTGTTCCACCAATCGCCGAAAAAGCCGATGCTTGCAAACCGTTCCAGGCAGCGCGGGCTGGAAATTCGCTGGCGGCCGATCCGGCTTGTCAAGAAGGCCACCGAATGCATCGCACCCAGTGGCCTTTTATGTCCTTGTCCGGCTCGCGGAGGCCGCGATTTATGCAGCGGCCTTGGCCTGCCGGTCGAAGAAGAGCGCCTGGCTGATCAGCGCCTTCACCATGTCGGGATTGAACGGCTTGGTCACGAGGAAAGCAGGCTCCGGACGCTCTCCGGTCAGCAGACGCTCGGGAAAAGCGGTGATGAAGATTACCGGCACCGATGTCGACGAGAGGATTTCGTTCACCGCCTCGATGCCCGAGCTGCCGTCGGCGAGCTGGATGTCGGCCAGCACCATCTTCGGTCGGGTCTTGCCGAACATCGTCACCGCTTCGGCATGGGTCCGCGCCGTGCCCACCACCCGATGGCCGAGGCTCTCGACCATCTCCTCTATATCCATGGCAATGAGCGGCTCATCCTCGATGATCAGCACGTCGGTCGCCACCTGACGGGAAATCTCGTTGCTTGCCTGGGCAAGCAGCTCGGAGAACTGCTGGTCGCCGACATCGAGGATCTCGGCCGCCTCGTCCTCGCTGAAACCCTCGACGGCAACCAGCAGGAAGGCCTGGCGGGGAAGCGGCGCGATCGCATTGAGATTGGCGGCCGCGCGCTGTTCCCAGCCCGCCTGTGTCTGCTCTTGCGGAACGCGGATGGCAACCGATGTGAAGAGCTTGGCGAAAACCTTGTATAGTGCGATCCGGTCACTCGACGCCTCGGGGAAGATGTCGACATCGGCAATGATCGCCTCAAGCATCGCGGCGACCAGCGCATCGCCGCTCTCCTGCGATCCCGAGACGGCACGCGAAAAGCGCCGCAGGAACGGCAGATGCGGAGCGATGGTGGCGGACAAGCTCATAATAGACGTCTCCCTCAGATGACGCGTTGAACGGATTCCAGGCTATGCCGATTGCAAGCCCCATGGGAAACAACGCCGCTTTTCTGAAAAAGTTCCGCCGATATGGAACGAATCACCGGCAATGGCGTTTTAGTGCCGGGATGGGCAACCAGACGAGGGTGCCGCTTGCCTTGTGTTGTGTTGTGAGCGGCTTGAGTTCTGGGAAATAAAGGGCGAAATGAAGGACATGACCAAAGATATGGCTGGCGTCACGGGCAGGCGCCGGAACGGCGACGGCGATCCGTTAGGGCCGAATTCCGAAATCGGACGCAAACTCAAACAATATTACGACGAGCTGGTCTCCGACAATGTGCCGGATCGCTTCGCCCAGTTGCTCAGCCAACTGGAACAGGCCGAACCCGCACAGAAGAAGGACTAGGGACATGGCAGCGGTCTCCCAAGGCTTCAAGACCGATCTGCTTGGGGCGATCCCGAGCTTGCGGGCCTTTGCCGTGTCGCTGACGCAGAATGCCGACAAGGCCGATGACCTCGTTCAGGAAACGTTGGTCAAGGCCTGGGACAAGCATGAAAGCTTCCAGCCCGGCACCAACCTCAAGGCATGGCTTTTCACGATACTGCGCAATGAATTCTATTCGCAAATGCGCAAGCGCGGTCGCGAGGTGCAGGACAGCGACGGCATCATGACGGCCCGGCTTGCAGTGCACCCGGCCCAGCACGGCCAGCTCGACCTCAAGGATTTTCGCGGGGCACTCGAGCAATTGCCGGAGGACCAGCGCGAAGCCATCATCCTGATCGGCGCATCGGGTTTTTCTTATGAGGAGGCCGCCGAAATCTGCGGGTGCGCGGTCGGAACGATCAAAAGCCGCGTCAGCAGGGCCCGCACGCGCCTGCAGGAAATCCTGAAAATCTCAGGTGAGGACGAGTATGGCCCCGACGCGATTTCGGCTCAGGTCACGGGAACGGCCGCGCATTGAAATGCGGGGCCGCATAACGGCGATTCGGACATTGTCGCGTCAGTCTCAGCCAGGGGAGCCGCGCCCATAGGCCAGCGCCACGGCCTCGACGAGGTCTTCGCCCGAATAGGGCTTGGTGACCAGCCTTACCCCCGGGAAAGACGCCTTGATCTCATCCGCATCCGAATAACCGGACGCAAACACGAACGGGACGCCGGTCTCACGAAGGCCCGCGGCAAATTCGAGCGTCGAGGCGCCACCCAGCATCAGGTCGACAATGGCCGCGTCGAAATCCTTCGCGACCTTCCGGCCATCTACCTCGGCCAAATCGCGGGCAACCACCACCTCGCCTGCACCGTGGTCACGGCAGAGTTGCTCGACATCCATGGCGATGAGGAATTCATCCTCCAGGACAAGAATGCGCAATCCATCAAGTAATTGGGGCACAGGCAATTGCTCCTTGAAACGCCGGGAGTCATGATCGTAATTTGGTGTGTTGTCATTTAAAAAAGACATCCGCCGACAGGCCGATCTCGGCAACGCGCAAAAACAGACCTGCTCACGGCAGGCATTCGCAAGGGGTCGAAATGCCGAGCCAGACCGGGCGCTCTTCCTCAAGCCGTCAATACCCCTGCGAGCAATGCCCGTTGCGGGCCCTGCCGGTGTTCCGGGAGTTCGAGAAGCCGGAGCTTGCCTTCATCAGCAAGTTCAAGAAGGGAGAACTCGCGGTCGACAAGGGTGCCACGGTTCTCGTGGAAGGAAGCCACAGCGCGCATCTCTACACGGTGCTGTCCGGCTGGGCGTTCCGCTACAAGCTGCTGCAGGACGGCCGCCGGCAGATCCTCAATTACCTCATGCCCGGCGATCTCATCGGTCTGCAAGGCAGCGTCATGGGGGAAATGCAGCATTCCGTTGAGGCGCTGTCGCCAATGCTGCTTTGCGTGTTCGAACGCGACAATCTGCTCGAGATCTACCGCAACCATCCGGGCCTCGCCTACGACATCACCTGGATCGCTTCGCGTGAAGAGCGGATGCTGGACGAGAACCTGCTCAGTGTCGGCCGCCGCAGCGCAATCGAACGCGCCGCCTATCTTGTCGCCTTCATCGCCAGCCGCGCCAAGGTCGTGGGCCTGAACGGCACGCAGTCCATCCAGATACCGATCACGCAGCAGCACATCGCCGATACGCTTGGCTTGTCGTTGGTTCACACCAACAAGACGATCCGCAAGCTGATGGACCGTCAGCTGATCGTCTGGCGCGACGGCGGTTGCGGTGTCGTCGACATTGAAGGTCTGAAACAGCTCGCCGGCTGGGAAGGGCTGGCGGAGGGCCGCCGGCCGCTGATCTGACCGCACCTTGCAGGGGCGGATCGGGTGCGCGTGACCGGGGTTTTCGGGTAGTTTGTCCCGACATCGGAACCTTGAGACGCAAGGCGCGTTTGAAATCGAGCAATCACAAGGAGTTAAGCAATGGCCACCGTCGCAGGGAAGACAGCCAACGAAGCGCGGACGAATCCGGATCTGGAAGCCGACATCAGGCAGCTGAAGGCCGATATCGACAAGCTCACCAAGCAATTGGCCAAGACCGGTGAACACGGCTACGGCACTGCGCGGCGCGCGGCAGCCGAAGGCGTCGAACAGTTGCGCGCCCAAGGGGAGGCCGCCTTCGACAGCTTGCGCGGTAATGCCAGGGATATCGAGGCGCAGATGGTGGCAAGCGTACGCGAAAAGCCGGTGACGTCGCTGGCTATCGCCGCGGGCGTCGGCTTCCTGTTCGCGCTGCTCACGCGTCGCTAGTTCCGCCGAGATGGGACTGCTGGCATCGTTGCTCTCGGGTTTCGCCTCGGGCGAAACCGTGGCCGCCATACGTCGAGCACGGACGGCGGCCATCGTCTATATGCTTGCCGCGCTGGCGGTGTTTTGCGGTATCGGCTTCCTGGTCGGCGCGGCCTATATCTGGGCATCGGCCCGCTATGGATCGCTGGCGGCGGCGATTGGTTTCGGTGTCGGCTTTCTGGTCATCGCAGGCCTTGTTCTTTTGACCCATCGGCTGATGTCGGGCACGCGGATGCGCCGCGAGGCTAGGCGGCGCAAGACCGACATGAAAGCGATCGGCATTACGGCCGCGCTCGCTGTGCTTCCGGCATTGCTCAAAGGTGGGCTCAAGGGAAAAGGTGGGCTCGGGGTTATTCTTGGTCCGGCCGTGGCACTCGCGGCCTATGCCATCTACCGCGAGAATGTGAAGTCCGACACCGACCACCACCCGGATGCCGGCGAGGGGTAGTCGCGCCGGCGGCCATGCTCACGTCATCTCGACAGATATTCCAGCGGCATCGATATTTCGGCGAAGACCCCATCGCGCCGGAATTCGTGGGTTACTTCGCTCGAAATGACCTTGGCCAGGCTGCGCCGGATGAGGATCGAGCCGAAGCCTTGCCGCTCGGGCGGCGCTACTTCAGGACCGCCGCTTTCGCGCCAGGTGAACACCAGGCGCCTGTCACCATTCTTGCCTTGCGCTTTCCAGTCGAGATCAACCTTGCCTGACGCAACCGACAGTGACCCATACTGCAGCGCGTTGCTGGCCAGTTCGTGCAAGATCAGCCCGAGGCCGACGGCCTGATCGGGCGACAGCAGCAGATCGGCGCCCGAGATTGCCAGCCGCGGCTGGGCGGCGTTGTCGAAAGGCCTGATCTCGATCTGGACGAGTTCGCGGATGCCGATACCGCGCCACTCGCGGTCGGACAGCAGGCCATGGGCGATACCCAGGGCTTGAAGCCGGGCGCTGAAGGCTTTGAGGAATTCGCTCGGCTGGCGGGCATGGCGCACGGTCTGCGTCGCCACCGCTTGGACCGTCGCCAGCGTGTTCTTGACCCGGTGGTTGAGTTCACGCAGCAGGAGCCGTTGCCGTTCGTCACCGAGCTTGCGTTCCGAAATGTCGTAGTTGACGCCGAAAATCAGCGTCGGCTTGCCTTCGCCATCGCACTCGATGACACGGCCGCGCGTGGCCACCCATCGCGGTGGATGGAAGCCATTCACCCGGTATTCGCCAAAATAGTCGTCACTGCCGGTCAAGGCATCACGAAAGCTGGTTTCGGTCTGGTGGACGTCGCGTGGATCGATGGCTGTCAGAACATCGCGGGCCCGCAACCGTGTCGAGCGCGGCAGGTTGAACAATTCCGGCAATCGGACGTCGCAGTCGATGACGTCGGTGCGGACGTCCCAGGCCCAACTTGCCAGCGAAGCAGCATCGAGGGCGACGGCGCGCCGCTTTTCCTCGCGCGCGAGCGCGGCTTCGGCGACAGCGCCAGTGCGGGTCGCGTGCTTCAGGGTGAACAGGCTGCCGGCGAGGCCGGCGAGCGTTTTCAACTGGTCCAGCTTGGACCGGGACGGGTGGGCACACGGCTTGCGGTGCATGACGCACAGGGTTCCGATCCGCGCTCCCGCGACAATGATCGGGACGCCGGCATAGAAGCGCACATGATGCTTGCCGGTCACCAGCGGATTGGCGTGGAAACGCTGGTCGGCCGCTGCGTCCGTCACCACCATCGGCTCATCGCCAGCGGCGATGGCGTGCGCACAGAAGGAAATGGCTGTCGTAATCTGTGTTTCTTCCATGCCAGAACAGGATTTGAACCATTGCCGATCGAGGTCGACAAGTGTGACCAGGGCGATTGGCGCGCGCATCACGGCGGCGGCAAAGCCGCCGATGCGGTCGAAATCCGGGTCGGCCGCCGTATCCAGCATCTCAAGCCAGTGCAGCACGGCCAGCCGGTGCTCGTCGTGCACGGCGCGCGCAACCTCGGCCGGCAGACCGGCTGCTGTTTCCACCCTGCTATTCAAACCAAGTTCCCGTGACTTGTCTTGATGTCCTCGCCGTCGCCGGCCCGGGACAGCCCTGCAGCCGGAACCATCCTTGCGAGGGACCGTTACCCGAGCGTGATTTGCCGATCGCGTCAGCCGACGCGAAACCAGACGAGGACCCGCCATGGCTAGGAACATTCCCGAAAACAAAGCGCGTCAGGGGCGGTGGGGCTGGCATGGGTTCCGAATCCTGATCGCCGGACTGCTCCTGGTGCTCGTCGCCTGGGGCGTCGCCGAGATCTACGGCGTGTTGATCAAGGCGCCGAACAGCGACGAGCAACATGTCCCCACGCCGCCGAGCACCGGTCCGGCGCCATCCGGCTGAAGTCAGCACCCTGATGGCTTCATACAGCATCAGGCGGCTTTCACCTGGGCGACGCTGGCCGGCACCAGCACATTGAGCGCTCCAGGTTTGATTTCGATCGTCGTCTCACGATCGAGCCTGACCAGTTCGCCGTCCATGACGGCACGGAATTTCCTGCCGCCGGAATGAATTTTGAGGGTCACCCTGTCGGCCTGGTGGATTTCGACATGTTCGTTGTCACGCCACTTGCCGCGCGCCACGTTGAACAAAAACTTGACCAGTTCGGCGCGCTGCTGCGCTACCGTGACGTAAATGCCGAGCACGCCACCGGCCGGATTGTCGGCATAGGGCAGGTGACCTTCGCCGAAGAGATTGTTGGTCACGCCGAGGCCGGATATGCGGGCAGTCATCTCCGCTTCACCGATGCCGAGCGTGACCTTCATTGCCGGCGGGTTCTTGATCGTCGCCCAGGCTGCCTTGGCGGAAGCGCCGATCTTGCCCAGGCGTGAGCCGAATTCCATGCCCTGGCGCAGCTGCACCATCTTGGCATGCATGCCGATCGAGAACTGATGAACGAAAGGCTGGCCATTGGCCGTAGCCATGTCGACCGCGATGACTTCGCCGTCGGCGAAGGATTTCAGCGCCGCATCGAGCGACTGCGGAATACCAAGGCCGCGCGCAAACAGGTTCATGGTGCCGGCCGGCAATATGGCGAGCGCCTTTTTCCTGCCCATCAGCCTGGCGGCCGCGGCCGAGATGGTGCCGTCACCGCCTCCGGCGAGCACGACGTCGACGGTGCGGCGCGACGCAGCGCTGTCGAGGGTGTCCACGACGTCCTTGCCGGCAACGATGTCGATGCTGAGAGAGTGGCCCGCCGATTCCAGCGTCTGACGCATCCGGTCCGAAAAGGCGGCGAGATCGGTGGTGCGCAAGGTGCCGCCGTCCCGGTTCAGCACCGCTGCGAATTTCATGCCCCGCTCCGCTGCTCACTTCAAACCGGCCGGGGTACCCCAGCCGACGGCTGAAACGCGTCAGACCGGGAATAGTTCCGGCAGGGCGGAAACTCCGGCCAGACCCAGGTTTTCGGCAATGGGCAGTCAGATCCGCTTCTTGGGTTTTGGCTTCGGCCATCGCGGTTTTTGTCGGAACAACAGCATGGTCACGACGTTGTGAACCTGCAGAGATGTCGCGTCCGATCCCCAGCGAGGGATTCAACCGGGCGCGGCATGACGAAATCAGGCACGAGGAGAGACTATCATGATCCGCACCCTTTTAGCGACGACCGCCCTTGCGACAATGGTTGCAACCGGCGCCTTCGCGCAGAGCGCTGCAACCCCAGCCCCCGCGAACCAGCCCGCCGCCCAGGAGCCGGCCGCGACGGCGCCGGTACCGCGCGCTGAAGGCAGCATCGTCACCAACATCATCGGCGAAACCGTCTACAATGGCACTGGCGACAATGCCGAGAATATCGGCAAGGTCACTGACGTGGTCTTCGACAAGGACGGCATGGCGAAATCCGTCGTCATCGGCGTAGGCGGTTTCCTTGGCGTGGGAACCAAGAATGTCGCCTTCGACTACGACAAGCTGCAATGGGCCGAGAAGAACGGCGATCGCTGGCTGGTGGCGCAGACCACCAAGGATGAACTGAAGGCGCATCCGGAGTTCGACAGCAAGGCTTACGCGCCGGCCCCGGCCGCAGCGACGACCGCACAGGCGCCGGCCACATCGACCGACACCGCGCAGCAGTCCACGAACGCCGAGCCGGTCAAACAGGCTGATGGCAACCTGGCCACAAACATCATCGGTGAAAATGTCTACAACGGCACCGGCGATGACGCCCAGAAGATCGGGGATGTGAACGACATCGTGCTGACCAAGGAAGGCAAGGCGCAGTCGCTGATTATTGGCGTCGGCGGGTTCCTGGGCATGGGCGAAAAGAACGTGGCTTATGATTTCGCCAAGGCGCAGTGGGCACAGAAGAACGGCGACCGCTGGCTGGTGGCGCAGACCACCAAGGAAGAGCTGCAGGCGCAGCCGGATTTCAACCGCAAGGCCTATGATCCGGCGCCGGCAACGACGGCATCCAATGAACCGGCGCCAACCGCGCCCGCAGCGGCGCCGTCCGCCGCGACAGCTCCCGCCGCCGCTCCGGCGGACAAGACCGCGGCGGCGCCGGCTGACGCCACGGCTCCTGACCAGACACAGACCGCGGCCATCGACAAGTCCAAGCTTACCGAGATGCCGGTTGGAGAGATCAGGGGCGACGACCTGAAGGGCACGACGGTCTATGGCGCCAACGACGCCAAGGTCGGTGAGATCGGCGATGTGGTGCTGACGCCCGACAAGAAACCCGACGCCGTGATCGTCGATGTCGGCGGCTTCCTCGGCATTGGCGAGAAGGAGGTCGCGGTCGGCATGGATAATTTGAAGTTCATGACCGACAAGAACGGCAAGAAGTACCTTTATACGACCTTCACCAAGGAGCAACTCGAGAAGCAAGCGGCTTACGACAAGGGCTCCTACGCCCAGAAGCGGGACGAGCAGCGTCTGATCGTCCGGTAGGCAAGGATTCTTCGTTAGGCAAGATGCTTCGATAGGCAAGGATCCAGGGCGGTAGGGTAATCCCCCTACCGCCCTGCTTGCGATCTGGAATATCCAGCCACCCCGTTTTCCGTCAGTTCCAAAAGGGCAAGCGACTGGTCGAGATGTTCGGCCCGCCAGGCGAGCAGCCTTTCGGCGAATTCCAGCCGGGTCGAACGATGTGCCGGGCTGCCGGCGAGGTTCTTCAATTCGCCAGGGTCGTCCTCCATGTCGAAAAGCAGCGGCGGCAGGCCGCCGCCAAAATGCACGTACTTGAATTTCTTCGTGCGGATGACAGCGAGGTTGCACTGGCGCGAGGTGATGCCGAAGTGCCGTTCGGCTTCACCGCCGGCGATCGAGCGAAAGTCGAACTCCCAGTGCGCGGCGTCGCGCCAAATGGCGGGCGTTCCACCGCTCAGGAAGGGTTTCAGCGAGCATCCGTCAAGGTGCGGTTCGGGAGCCACGCCGAGCAGGTCGATGAGCGTAGGCAAAATGTCCACCGCTTCGGTGAAGCGATCGACAGCGCTGCCGGCAGCCTTGCGGTGGCGTGGATCGCGGATGATCAGCGGGATATGGTAGCTGCCGTCGAAATAGCCGCCCTTGCCCAGCATGAAGTGGTCGCCCATCATTTCAGCATGGTCGGAGGTGAGCACGATGATGGTGTTGTCCCACGCGGCTTCGGTCTTCAGCGCTTGCCACAGGCGGCCGAGCTGCGCGTCCACCTCCGAGATCATGCCGTAATAGATCGCTCGGATGCGGCGGAAATCATCCTCGCTCCAGTCGTGCACTTTCCCCGTGGCGCCGGGGCGGAACTTCGCTCGTTTTTGGCGATCGAGATCATAGGCGACGTAGGGGTGGCCCTGAGATTCGGCGCGCCAACTTTCCGCGCGGTGAAAAGCGGGGCCGTCCGCGGGATCGTATTGAGTGTTGTACGGTTCCGGTACGATGAAGGGCGGATGCGGGCTGATAAAGGAAAGATGCGCAAACCACGGCGTGGCCTCGTCCTGCTCGCCCAGCCAGCGGATGAACTCGCCGGCAAGGAAGGCCGTCGGCGTCTGGTCCCTGGAGTAGACGGGTGGCGCTTCGGTCACCGCACCGTCGACCTCGCCCACCGGACGATGAATGTCAGGACTTCCAGTGCCGGCATCGATGCCTTGCTGCTTCAGCCAGGACAGCCACTGCTTCTGATGTTCGGGCAGCAATTGGCGCGCCGTGAAGCCGGGCAGAACACCCTCATAGCTGTGCAACCGCGGATCGGCCGGTGCAAGCTGGCGCGGATCGAGCGACACATCGGTATAGCCGAACAAGGTCGGATCGTAACCGACGCTGCGCGCGGCGAGCGCAATATTGCCATGGCGGGCGTCGAGCGGCGTGCCGTTGCGGCAGACACGATTGTTCATCTGATAGAGGCCGGTGTAGAGGCAGGCACGGGCCGGTGAGCAAGGCGCCGCGCCGCCGTAATGGCGCTTGAACAGCACGCCGTCGGCGGCCAGCGCATCGGCATTCGGCGTCTTCACCTGGGGATGGCCGACAGCCGACAGGCAATCGCCGCGCCACTGGTCGCAAGTGATGAGAAGGACATTTGGCCGCCTGCCTTTTCCAGTCACTTGCGCTTACCCCTCTCCAGCACGTTCGAATGCGCACATGGAACCGATTCCATCCACCGCGCAAGACCAGGGCTGTTTGCTAAACGGTGAACAAGGATCTTTCGATTGTTCACTTTTAAGGCACAGTCCATCCTGTGTTTGCCGCCTTTGCCATACTCGCTCGTATCCTCATATTGGCGTGGAGAGCGGCGAGGGCCGCACAAACACCAAGGGAAGGAGCAGAGACCATGCTCGACCAAATCAAGGGCCTGCATCACGTCACCTCGATGGCCAGGGATGCACGGCAGAACAATGATTTCTTCACCCACAAGCTCGGCCTGCGCCGGGTCAAAAAGACCGTCAATTTCGACGCGCCCGACGTCTACCATCTCTATTATGGCGATGAGGCCGGCACACCCGGTTCGGTGATGACCTATTTCCCGTTTCCCAACATCGGCAAGGGCCGTCCTGGCGTCGGCGAAGTCGGCACCACGGTCTATTCCGTGCCGGAAGGCACGCTCGCCTCTTGGGAAAAACGCTTCATCGACGAAGGCGTAACCAATGTCGCCCGCGAGGAAAGCTTTGGCGAGAAGCGGCTCGCATTTGCCGGTCCGGATGGCGATGGCTTTGCACTGGTCGAGGACAAGACCGACGGCAGAGCGCCGTGGGTGAAGGGCGGTATTGCCGCGGACGAGGCGATCCGCGGCTTTCACTCGGTTTCGCTGAGGCTGAAGGATGGCGGCGCCACCGAGGAGCTGTTGAAGTTCATGGGTTACGAGGAGGTCGACAAGTCAGGCAATGTCAGGCGGCTCGCCGTCAAGAACGGCAATGGCGCCGATTTCGTCGATATCGAAACGCTGCCGACCGCACCCTTCGCCGATCTCGGCGCCGGCTCCGTTCATCATGTCGCCTTCGCCGTCGAGAATCGCGCCAAGCAGCTCGAAGTGCGCAAGGCGCTGATGGATACGGGCTATGGGGTGACGCCGGTGATCGACCGCGATTATTTCTGGGCGATCTATTTCCGCACGCCGGGCGGCGTGCTGTTCGAAGTCGCCACCAATGAGCCGGGTTTCGACAAGGACGAGGACACCGCCCATCTCGGCGAGGCGCTGAAGCTGCCGACGCAGCATCAGCATCTGCGGCCGTATCTCGAACAGCATCTGCAGAAGCTGGAGGGTTGAGACGATGAGCAAGGACGCTTACGCCCACAAGGTGCTGCCTGGTTCGCCGGGTGGTCCGCTGCTTTTCGTCTTCCATGGCACAGGCGGCGACGAGAGCCAGCTTGTCTCGCTGGGGCGCGATCTCGCGCACCAGGCCACCATCGTCTCGCCGCGCGGCGATGTGTCGGAGCAAGGTGCCGCGCGCTTCTTCCGCCGCACCGGCGAGGGCGTCTATGACATGGACGACCTGGCGCGGGCCACGGCCAAGATGGCGGGCTTTGTCCAGGCCCATGTCGAGGCGGCGAAGCCATCGGCCGTGCTCGGCCTCGGCTATTCCAATGGCGCCAACGTCCTGGCTTCGCTGGTGTTCGAAACCCCTGACCTGTTCGACGCCACAGTGCTGATGCATCCGCTGATCCCGTTCGAGCCGCAGGTGAAGGGCAGCCTTGCCGGTCGTCACATCCTGGTGACTGCCGGCAGGCGCGATCCGATCTGCCCGCCGAACCTGACGGCGCGGCTCGAAGCCTATTTGCGCGCCGACGGAGCCGATGTCACAGTGGAGTGGCACGAAGGCGGGCACGAGGTGCGGCCAAACGAAATCGAAGCGGCGCGGCGGCTTTTCGCCACCATCGCCCAAGGAGTGTAGAGATGCCCGATCAATTGCCAGAGATCGAACTTGAAGATCGCGGCTCCAAGGGTCGCTACGTCCTGCGCGGTGCAGGCGGTGCCGAGGCGGAGATGACCTTCACCAAGATCGGCGAGCACCAGCTGATCATCGATCACACCGAAGTGCCGGACGCCTTTCGCGGCCAGGGCGCCGGGCTTCGGCTCGTCACCCGCGCCGTCGAGGACGCGCGGGCAGCAGGCAAGAAGATCATCCCGCTCTGCCCGTTCGCCAACGCCCAGTTCCGCCGTCACCCGGAATGGGCGGATGTGCTGAAGCAGTAGGGTCCGCAAGCACAAAGCGGATGTGTAGGAACAGAGCTAAACGGGCGGCCATTGCCGTCCTGTTGGCTTTGTAATTTGCCCCGGCGGCACATCTTGCCTAGATATGATATATCGCCCTGCCGACAAACAGACCGAATGATCCCCCATATGACCGAAACAGACCTCGTCCCCGTCTTTGACGGCCACAACGACACGCTGCTGCGTTTGCACCAGGCGAAAGACGCGGACGTCGAGAAGCTGTTCATCGAACGGAAATCGGGCGGCCATATCGACTTGCCGCGCGCCAGGGCCGGCGGATTCGCCGGCGGCATGTTCGCCATCTTCCCGCCGCCGGTCGAGAAAGCGCGGCGCAGCGCCGTGCCTTCGGCGCCGAGCGACAGCGAACCGCTGCCGCCCGAGGTGCCGCGCGCCGATGCGCTCAACTCGACGATCGCGATGGCGTCCATCCTGTTCCGGCTGGAGCGTGCCGGTGCATTGGCGATCTGCCGCAGCGCCGGCGATGTGCGCAATGCCATGGCGCAAGGCACGATTGCCGCGGTGTTCCACATCGAAGGCGTCGAGGCGATCGATCCCGAACTCACCATGCTCGACGTGCTGCATGCCGCGGGCCTGCGCTCGCTCGGCATCGTCTGGAGCCGGCCCAATGCGTTCGGTCACGGCGTGCCGTTCCGCTTTCCGTCCTCGCCGGATACCGGTCCGGGCCTGACCGATGCCGGCAAGGCGCTGGTCAAGGCCTGCAATGAACTGAGGATCATGATCGATCTCTCGCATCTCAACGAGAAGGGTTTTCGCGACGTCGCAGCGCTTAGCGATGCGCCGCTGGTCGCCACCCATTCCAACGTGCATGCGATCTGCGGCCATTCGCGCAACCTCACCGACTGGCAGCTCGGCGCGATCCGCGACTCCGGCGGCATGGTCGGGTTGAACTTCGCCACCGGCTTCCTGCGCGAGGACGGCCGCATGAATGCCGATACCAGCCTCGACATCATGGTGCGCCATATCGATTCCCTGCTGCAGGCTTTGGGCGAGGATGGCGTCGGTCTCGGTTCGGATTTCGACGGCGCCATGATCCCGGCCGTCATCGGCGACGTCGCCGGTCTGCCGAAACTCATCGATGCGCTGGCGGCGCGCGGTTTTGGCCGGGCGCTGATCGAAAAGATTGCCTACCGCAACTGGCTAAGCATGCTGGAAAGAACGATAGGTTAGGACGCCTTATTCGAAGCCCATGCGCTTCAGCCAGTCCTTGCCGACGCCGCGATCGCGAATGATCGGCAGCGGGTTTTCCGCATCGAGCCGAGCGCAAATGCGATAGACCTCCAGCGTCTCGGCGCTCATCTCGCCGCGCTTGTAGAAGAACATGGCGGCGGCATAGCGCGTGCGGCCGGACCATTTCTCGCCGAGCGGCGTGTTGACCAGTTCCCACTGTTCGGCGGCTTCACCTTCTTCCTGTTGCTTGCCCGCTTCCTCGGTCATGGTCAGAAATCCGCCGGCGGATTGGCGGTACGCCGGTCGAGCTTGATGAAAGGTCGCGCCACCACCTTGGCCCGTTTCATCAGCTTCTGGTACTGCAGCTCGCGCATGGCGTAGATCTCGACCCAGAGATCTTCCACGACAGTATCACCATAGGGCCGCGCCAGCGAGGCGATGGCGATGTTGCGCTTGGCCATCGGCGACCACATGGCGGCGCTGACCAGGCCGACCTCCTGGCTCTCTCTGTGATAGACGATCGCGTGTTCGGCCGGGATGTTGCCTTCGATCTCCAGTCCGACGAGGACATGCCGAAGCTTGCGTTTGGCGCGGGCCTCGAGGATGGCGCGGCGGCCATTGAAATGGCCCTTCTCCAGATCGATCATGAAGCCGAGCCCGATCTCGTCGGGCATGCGCGAGCGGTCGGCGCGGATGGCATGCTCGGCGGTGGTGAAATCGGCATTGGCGACGATCAGCCCAGCCTCGAGACGGGCACGGTTGAGGGCGGTGTAGCCGATTGCCCTGATGCCGCGCAGCTCCCCAGCTGTCATCAGTCGGTCCCACAGGCTCAGCGCCTTTTCGGCCGGGACGAACAGTTCGTAACCGAGATCGCCGGTAAAGCCGGTGCGTGAAATGATGGCCGTGCCGCCGTCGTGCGGGAATTCGGCAAGGTCGAATATTTTCAGCCTCTCGACACCGGCAAAACCGGCGTCGCGCAGCACAGCGAAGGATGTGGGCCCCTGCAAGGCGAGCCCGGCGACGGCCTCGGTCTCTTCCTCGACGATGACGTCGAAACCAAGGGCGCTGTCCAGCAGCCACGGCAGATGCCGCTCCTGCGAACACAGCCGGAAGCGGGTCGGCGAAAGTCGGAACAGCGTCCCGTCGTCCAGCACAAAACCCTCGTCGTCACACCAAGCGGTGTAATGAACGCGGCCGGTCCTGAGCTTGGTGACATCGCGCAAGGTGACGCGGTCGAGGAAGGCCTGGGCATCCGGTCCTTCGATCCGGTATTTGGTCATCGGCGAGATGTCGAAGAGTGCTGCCTGACTGCGGATGGCGAAATATTCGAGCTCCTCGTCCCAAAGCGAATGCGGCGCGCGGTAGCCGGCCCAATTGTACCAGTCCTGGGTCTTGGCCAGCGCGTCGAGGCGCGGCTGGAACGGCGTGCCGAGGCGCAGCGTGCGGAAGTGGGATTGGGCTGCGATGCGGGCTGTCAACGGAATGGAGGCTTGATGGGTCATGATGGCGCCATGGAGTGCAGCGTCGGCCAGTTGAGACATCAAGTCACCCCTTCATCGCAATGACGCGCCGCGCGGCATTCAATCCTGGCGCACCCGAAACTCCGCCACCAGGATGCGAACCCGCGCCGGCCAGGAACAACCCGTCGAGCGGCGTGTCGTAGCCCGACCAACCGGAGACGGGACGCGAGATCAGCATCTGATCGGCCTGCAACTCACCGTGGTGCCAGTGGCCACCCGGCATGCGGTAGCGCTTCTCGATGTCCGCAGGGGTGAGCAGTTCGGCATGAATCACCGTCTTGCCGATGCCAGGCGCATAGGCTTCCAACTGGGCCATGATTGCCTCGAGGAATTTCGGCTTGCCGGCATCCCAGCTCTCTTTCAACCGATAGGGCGCGTATTGCACCACGGCGGACAGCACGCAGGCGCCGTCGGGCGCGAGCGACGGATCGGCGAGACTGGGCAGCGTAATTTCCATCACCGGCTCGGGCGAGAACTCGCCATATTTGGATGGATTGAAGGCACGTTCGACGTGGTCGGGAGAGGACGCGATCACCAGTCGGCCCTTATGGCCGGCGGCGTCGACACCGGCAAACCGCGGCGGCCGGTCGAGCGCCAGATGGAGCTTGGCGGCATCGCCCCTCATGCGGATGTTTTTCACTTTGCGCACGAAGCCGGTGTCGATCTCGCGCGGTCCGACGAGATCGAGGAAGGTGGTCGTCGGATTGATGGCCGAGACGATCGTTCGGGCGCGAAGCTCCTCGCCATTGTCGAGGGCAACGCCGACGGCGCGGCCTTTCTCGACAATGATCCTGGCGACGGGCATCGATGCGCGGATCATGACGCCAGCCTTTTCGGCAGCCGTGCGGATGGCGGCGACCACCGCGCCCATGCCGCCCTTTGGCAGCCATTGCGCTCCGGCAACACCGCCGCTCTCTCCGCTCAGACGATAATAGAGGCCGAGCAGCGAGGTCGGCGAGCGCGGGCCGAGATGGCTGCCGAGCGTGGCGTCGAAGGCGAGCAGCCCCTTCAGCCTGCCGTCGGCGAGTTGTTCGTCAAGCAAGTCGGCAACGTTCATCAAAAGCACGCGCAGGAAGTCGCGCATGTCTTCCTTGCCAAGTTTCTTCAGCGCCACCGCGGTGTGGCCGAGCGAAGCGGCCTCCAGCAGCGACATGCCGCCGAGATCGGGCGGCCGGCGCGACAGGAAGGGTTTCAGGATGCCGGCATAGCGCAGCAGTTGTTCGCGTAGTTCCTTCCAGGCGGACTGTTCCGACGAACTGGCGCCGGTCAGCACCTCGCCATAAGCGCCATGCAGGACAAGCGGCGGTCCATCTTTCGACAATGCGACCGACGGCAGGAAGTCGGCGCGAGCGATCTGCAGCCCGTGCTTTTCCAGCTCCAGCGTTTTCACCACATCGGGATGCAGCCGGTTCAACACATGCGCGATGGACGAAGCGCGAAAACCGGGCGCAAATTCCTCGGTCCGCGCGGCGCCGCCGGGTTCGGCTCCTGCTTCCAGCACCAGCACCTTGCGGCCGGCCTTCCCCAGCGTGGCGGCAGCGACAAGCCCGTTGTGGCCGCCGCCGATAACGATGGCATCAGATGACGTCATGGGCCGGGCTCATATGCGAGGTGGATTTTGCGAGATCGCGCAGGATTTCGGCGGCTGCGTTGCGGCCGGGCGCACCCATCACGCCGCCGCCGGGATGGGTCGAGGAGCCGCATATATAGAGGCCGCCGACCGGCGACCGATACTGCGCGTAACCGGGCACCGGGCGGTTGAACAGCAGCTGGTCAAAGGTCAGCTCGCCCTGAAAGATGTTGCCTTCGGTGAGGCCGACCTCGGCCTCGATCTCGCGTGGCGTGCGCACCTCCATATGGACGATGCGGTCGCGGAACCCGGGTGAATAATCCGATATCTGCGCAATCACGCTTTCAGCAAAACCGTCACGATCGGCGTCCGTCCACTCGCGACCAGCGATCTTGGGCGGAGCGTACTGAACGAAGCAGCTCATGAAATGCTTCCCTGGCGGCGCCATGGTCGGGTCGAGCGTCGTCGGGATGACCATGTCGAGGAACGGATCGGCGGACCAGCGGCCGGCCTTCCAGTTGTCATAGGCGCGCTCCATGCGCTCCATCGAATCGGTGAAATGCATGTCGCCGCGATAGACCGGCGAATCCTTCGGCAGCGCCGGGAATTCCGGCAGCGAATCGAGTGCTATGTTGACCTTTCCCGAGGATCCGCGAATCTTGAAGTTCTTCACCCGGCGCAGGAAGATGTCGGGCAGTTCCTTCTCTTCGACCAGCTTCAGGAAAGTGCGCTTCACGTCGGCATTGGAGACGACCAGCTTGCCGTAAATCTCCTCGCCGCTGGCCAGCACGACGCCCCTGGCCTTGCCACGGCTCAGCAGCACATGGTCGACCTCGGCGCCGGTGCGTATGGTTCCACCCGAGGCCTTGAACGAGGCGGCCAGCGCCTTGGTCACGGCGCCCATGCCGCCGCGCGCATAGCCCCAGGCGGCAACCGATCCATCGACCTCGCCCATATAGTGGTGCAGCAGCACGTAAGCGGTGCCGGGCGACATCGGCCCGAGTGCCGTGCCGATGATGCCAGACAGGGCGAAGTTCGCCTTGATGACGTCGGTCTCGAAATATTCGTCGAGGAACTCAGAGATAGACATGGTCCAGAAGCGCAGCGTCAGTGCCATTTCCTCGGCGGAGAGATCCGCGAATTTCTTGCCGAGATAGAGCAGTTCGCCGAGGTCGCGCGGGCACAGGCTGGTTGGGTCCGGCGCGGTGCGCATCAACAGCGGCTGGATGAAGCGGCACTGCCGCGTCACGTCGCGGGCGTAGCGGTCATAGGCCTCGGCATCCCTTTTGGAGAAACGAGCGAATTCCCGCCGGTGCGCGTCGTGGTCGCGATAATTGGCGAGATAGTCGCCATCCCGGGTGAACACCGCGCCGCCCTCATAGGAGATGACTTGCAGGCCGAAGCGGGGGAGCTCCAGATCGCGCATGATCTCGGGTCGGAACAGCGAGCAGACGTAGGAGCAGTTGGAGTAGAGGAAGCCCGGCGTCAGTTCCCTGCTTGTGGCGGCGCCTCCGACCCAGTCGTTCTTCTCCGCAACCAGCACGTCGAGGCCGGCGCGCTGCAGGTAACAGGCGTTGACCAGGCCGTTGTGTCCGCCGCCGATGATGATCGCATCCCAAGCTTTCATTGTGGCCCAGTGCTCATCTGCGTCCCGCTCTTCATTTCTGCGTGAACTGTCCCCTAATGCGTGGAATTTGGCACGGCACCAGCCATTGTGTCCAGCCATACTGAATGAATGTTCAACAAATGATATTGCGTTTTTCCGGACATGAGTTACGCTTTGCCGACGTTCGAACCCAGTAATCCGTCCATTGGGAACCGAGGCTGATGATTGAAATGGCAGACGTCACCCCGGAATATGACGTGGCCGCCATCATGGGCTGGGAGGCCATGCAGAAGGTGCTTGACAGTGCGAGCACCGTCCCACTCATCTTCGCGGGTGGAAGCCGGATGCAAAGGGATAGCCGGCGACGCTGGAGACCATCACACGCATGAAAACGGCAGACGCCAGGGACGCGCTTCTTGAACCGGCGCGGAAAGCCGAATCCGAGAAGCGCGGGCGCAAGGCCTCCAAGGAGGTCAGGCAGCTTCAGCTCATCGAGGCGACGATCGATTCGCTCGCCAAGCGCGGCTATTCGGAAACGACGATGGCCGATGTCGCCGACGGCGCCGGCCTGTCGCGCGGCATCGTCAATTTCCATTTCGAGAGCAAGGAAAAGCTGCTCGTCGCGACGCTGCAATATATGTACGACGAGTATTCCGCGCACTGGCGCAATGCCTTGCAAAAGGCAGGAGACGATCCCGCGCGTCAACTCCAGGTTCTCGTCGCGGCCGATTTCGACCGCTCCATCTGCAACAAGCGCAAGCTTGCCGCATGGTGCGCCTTCTGGGGAGAGGCCAAGTCGCGGCCGACCTACCAGGCGCTGAGCAGCGCGCGGGATGCCGTTTACCAGAATATATTCATCGACCTGTGCGCGGCTCTGAAACAGAGCGGCGGCTACGCCTATGAGCCGCAGGTCATGGCGCTGGCGCTCAGCGCCATGCTGGAAGGCTTGTGGCTGCGGTTGATGATGGGAACCGAGGACACCACGCGGGAGACCTCCTTGCAGGCGGCCAATGAATTCCTGTCGGCGGCTTTTCCGAAACACTACCCGCTGAAGGCCGCCAGCCCAACGAGATCATAAGAAGAGACGAAACCATAAGAAACCGCAGAGGATGGAACAGCAATGAAGACACTGACAAGGCGCCTGACGCTGACGCTCGCGCTGGCGGGAACACTGGCGGTTTCGGCCGCGGCGCTGGCGATCGCGGCCGACAAGGATCTGATCGTGTTCGACTGGTCAGGCTATGAGGATCCGAGCTTCCACCCGAAATATGTCGAGAAAAACGGCGATTCGCCGACCTTTGCCTTCTTCGGCGATGAGGACGAGGCGTTCGAAAAGGTCCGTTCCGGCTTCAAAGCCGACCTTGGCCATCCCTGCTCGCAGAGCGTGACGAAGTGGCGCGAGGCGGGCCTGCTGCAACCGCTCGATACCTCGAAGATCACGGGCTGGAAGGACCTCAATCCCGGCATCATGGCGATGAAAAATCTCGCCACGACGGAGGACGGGAAAGCCTGGTTCATGCCCTGGGACTGGGGCAACACGCAGCTTACCTACAACTCCTCCAAGATCGACGAAAAGGACGTGCAGTCGCTGAAGGCGTTCGCCGATCCGAAGTTCAAGGGCCGCGTTTCGATCGGCGACAATGTCGACGATGCCTATGCGCTGGCGAGCCTTGCCATCGGTCTGAAGGACTGGACCAAGATGACCGACGACCAGTTCAAGCAGGCCTCCGACTTCCTGCGTCAGGTGCACAAGAACGTGCGCTCCTACTGGACTGATACCACCGACGTCGTCCAGCTTCTGAGCGGTGGCGAAGTCGATCTCGCCTGGGCCTGGAACGATGCGACCGTACAGTCGGTCGCTGCCGGCGTGCCGATCAAGTCTAAGAAGGACACGGCGGAAGGCATCTCGACCTGGGTGTGCGGCTACGTGCTGTTCAAGGATGCGCCCGGCAATACCGACAAGGCTTATGACTATCTCAACGCGGTCAACGATCCGGAGACCGCCAAGGTGCTGGTCAAGGACTGGGGCTACGGCCAGGCCAACGCCAAGGGCATGGCCGGCGTCGATCAGGCCATCCTGAAGGAAAAGGGCTATGACGACGTGCAGAAATTCGTCGACAAGACACTGTTCCAGCAGCCGCTCCCGTCAGATCTCAAGCTCAAGATGATCGCCGAGTTCGAGAAGATCAAGGCTGGCTATTGAACGACAAGACAGAAAGAACCGACGTCGTCATCGTCGGCGCCGGCTTCACCGGGCTGTCGGCGGCGCTCGAGCTGAAGAGGGCCGGCGTCGGCTTGCTGCTGCTCGAGGCACGCGACCGCGTCGGTGGGCGGGTCGAGGCTATGTGGAACGGGCTTGGCGAGCGCATCGACAGCGGCGGCCAGTTCCTGTGCGAGGACATGCCGCAGCTGATGGAACTGGCCCAGGCTCGCGGCAAGACCTTCGTCGAGACTTATGTCGAGGGCGATTTCATCACTTGCCCGTCAATGTCGGTCGGCCGGGCCGAACGGACCTATCACGCCTCGATGGCGATCCGCGAACGCATGAACAGCATCGAGCCCAACGATCCCGCCATTGCGGGATTGACCGTTGCCGAGTGGCTGGAGCGGCAGGATGACGTGGGCGAGGTCAAGGCGGCCTTCCGGTCGATGATCGAGGGCCTGTGGTGCCTGGCATTGGAGAGGGTGCCGCTCTGGTATCTGATCGACAATGACCGGCGTATCACCAATGAGGTGCCGGAGCTGCAATATTCCCTGCGCGAGACCATGCAGTCGTTGGCCGATGATCTGGCGGAGGACCTCGGCGGCCGGGTGAGGCTCGGTGAACCTGTCACCCGCATCGAATACGGTCCGCCAGGGGTTCGTGTCGTCTCGAGCAATAGCGTGATCGAAGCGCGAGAAGTTCTGGTCGCCGTGCCGCCGGCGACAGCCGCGAAGCTCGATTTTACGCCCGCCTTGCCGGCAGCCCTGGAAGCGGCGCTCGGCGCCTGGGAAAGCGGCGCGGTGATCAAGGTCCTGGTGCGCTATCCCAAGCCGTTCTGGCGCGAGCGGGATTTGAGCGGGATGGTGATGTGGCGCGATCTGCCGGGGCTGTTTGCCTGCGACGCCAGCAGGGATCCCGATCATGCGGCGCTTGTCGTCTTCGTTGGCGGACCGCTGGCGCTGCGCTGGCACGAACTCGGCGAGTCGGATCTGCGGACGCAGGTGACGACGGAGCTTGTGGAGGCGCTCGGTCCGGAGGCGGCGGATGTTCTCGATTTCAACCGCCGTGACTGGACGCATGATCGCTGGAGCGGCGGTGCCTATAGCGACCTGATCGTCGATGTGTCGGCGAGGGGTGCCGAGGCCACCATTCTTGCCGGCGCACCGCCGGTGCATTTCGCGTCGTCGGAATTGGCGCCGTCATTCCCGGGCTATGTCGAGGGCGCGATCGTGGCCGGGCGTATCGCGGCGCGCAGGATCATCGCCGGAGTTCAGTCGGCCATCGCGACCAACGCTTCCGGATCATAGGCGAGGCGGATCGAGGTGCCGACTGGAATGTCATCGGCGCCGAAATCGTTGGTCTCGGTCACCGAGAGCGGCTTCTCCAGGCCAGGGATTTCGACGATCAGATGGGTGATCTCGCCGAAATAGTGGCGTTCCACCACCTTGCCGGCGACCTCGAACTTGGCTGTCGCGTTGTCCCACAGCACGCGCAGGCGCTCCGGTCGGATGCCGAGCGTCGCGCCGCCGCCATTGCGCACGAAAGCCTTCGGCTTGTCGGTCTTGATACGGCCGAAACCCAGCGTGTCGACGATCAGCGAGGCGCCGTTCTCCTCGACGATCTCGGCCTTGACGAAATTCATGCCGCCAAGGAAGTCGGCGACCTGGCGGTTTACCGGGCGCTGGTAGATTTCCTTCGGGGAGGCGACCTGCGCGATCTTGCCGCCGAACATCACGGCGATGCGATCGGACATTGCGAGCGCTTCATACTGATCGTGGGTGACCAGGACGAAGGTAATGCCGACGGCCTGCTGCAGGCGGCGCAGTTCGACCTGCATCTGCTCGCGCAGCTTCTTGTCGAGCGCCGACAGCGGCTCGTCGAGCAAAAGCACCTTAGGTCGCATCACCAGGGCGCGGGCGAGCGCGACGCGCTGCCGCTGGCCGCCGGAAAGCTCCGTGGCAAGCCGCTTGCCGAGGCCGGTGAGCGAGACCTGCGCCAGCGCCTCCTCGACCCGGCGCTTCTCTTCGTCACCCTGCAGCTTCAACCGCTTCAGCCCGTAGGCGACGTTCTGCTCGACATTGAGGTGCGGGAAGATCGCGTAGCTCTGGAACACCATGTTGGTCGGCCGGCGGTTAGCCGGTATGCCTTCCATGGGCTGGCCGCCAACCGCGATCGAACCGCTGGTCGGATTGTCGAAGCCGGCGATCATGCGCAAAAGCGTGGTCTTGCCGCAGCCCGACGGGCCGAGCAGCGAGAAGAACTCGCCTTCCCTGATGGTCAGGGAGGCGTCGTCCAGCGCCTTGAACGCCCCATAGCTGCGGGTGACATTGCGGATCTCGATCATCGATCTTTCGGATTGGATCCTGTCCGCGTGAGGGCGCTCGATCCGCGGCTGCTCAGGCATAGAGGCCTCCCTCGTTCTGGGTGCGTCTGGCCGCGCGGCGACGCAAGATTTCAGCAATTGTCATCAACAGGAAAGAGGCAACCAAAAGCAGCGTGCCCAGCGCCAGCACACCAGGCAGTTTCGAGGCGAAACGCAACTGGCCCCAGATGTAGATCGGCAGCGTCGCCTCGGTGCCGGTGAGGAAGAAGGCGATGATGAATTCGTCCAGCGAGATGGTGAAGCAGACCAGCAGGCTGGAAATGATCGCCGGCGCCACCATCGGCAGCGTCACGCGCCGGAAAGTGCCGAAGGCGCTTTCGCCGAGATCGGCGGAGGCTTCCTCGAGGCTGCGGTCGAAACCCTCGAAGCCGGAAGTCAGCACCGTCATCGAATAGGGAATGCAGACCAGGACGTGGCCGAGCACGACGGTGAACAGCGAAAGACTGAGGCCCAACTGCAGCATCACCAGCAGCATCGAGATGGCGACGATCACTTCGGGCAGCACAAGCGGGGCCATGATCAGACCGTTGATGGCGCGGCGGCCGGGATAGCGGTAGCGGGTGATCGAGCGCGCGGCGAGGATGCCGAGTACGGTGGAGAGGATGGCTGCCGAGACGCCGACGATCAGGCTGTTCCAGGCGGCATCGAGCAGCGCCGGCGTGCGCGGCAGGTCTTCGTACCATTGCAGGGTGAAGCCGGTCAGCGGGAATTTCGGCGTCGCCGCCGTGTTGACCGAGAAGATCGGCAGGAAGATGACGGGCAGATAGAGGAAGACGATATAGAGGAACGCATAGGCCGACAGCCAGCCGCCCGGCAGGAAGCGCCGCGCCTTCATCGCGCCATCCTTTGCAAGCCGCGGATGATCAGCACCGTGGCGCCGGCCATCAGAGAGACGATCAGCATGGTGGTGACGGAAAGTGCGGCACCGAGCGGCCAGTTGGCGGCTTTGCCGAACTGCGCTTGGATGGCATTGGCGATCATGACGCCATCCTTGCCGCCGACGAGCTTTGGCGTGACATAGTCGCCGACAGTCGGGATCATGACGATCAGCGCCGCGGAAATGATGCCTGGCGCCGACAGCGGCAAGGTCACGCGCAGGAACGACCGGAAGGGTCCATCGCCAAGGTCGGTGGCCGCTTCGACCAGCGTGCGGTCGACCTTCTCCAGGGACACGAAAATCGGCAGGATGGCGAAGGCCGCCCAGGCATGGGTGAGCGTGATGATGACGGCGCTCGAATTGTAGAGCAGGGCGGTCGACGGTTCGTCGATGATGCCCAGACCCATCAGGCCGGAATTCAAGACGCCGTTATAGCCCAGGATGACCTTCCACGACATCACGCGCAAGAGATAGCTGGTCCAGAACGGGATGGTTATGAGGAACAGCCACAGGCTCTTGTGACGGCCGCCATGGAAGGAAATGAAATAGGCGATCGGGTAGGCGAGGACGACGGTGAACAGGCTGACCGTCAGCGAGATGTAGAGCGAGCGCCACAACAGATCGCGGTAGATCGGCTCGGTCAGTGCGACGCGATAGTTTTCCAGCGTGAAGGTGCGGTCGATGGTCAGGTAGTGCTGCGTCCAGAAGGAATGGGCGATGACCACCAGGATCGGCAGGACCAGAAGGATGAGAGCGTAGAGAAAGGTCGGGCTGATCAGGGCAAAGCCTTGTACAGGCTCGGATTGCAGAAGGGCATTTCGTCTGGCCCGCGTCAGGCCCAACGGGGGCGACCCTTCCGCAGCCACCGTCATTGCCAGACTCCGGGGGGACGGGCTCCGGGTGTGATCTCGATTGCTGGCCTGGACTGTCCCGCCATACGGCATCCCATTGGGCTGGCGCCGGCTATTGTTCCCCTTGCCGGCTTTCTTTCATCATGCGCGCATCCGCCGATTGAAATCAAGCGCTAATTCTGCAATATTGATTGAACGGACATTCAAAATCGTGTGAGCAGGGCGGCGATTTCGGCCATGGCGAACCGGATTGATGCCCGAAAAATTCGGGGATGATGTGGAGGCGATGATGGCGACGGTGAGGGATCTGAAGGCACGCGAAACGGCTGGCCCTGGCGACGATGCGGTCGGGCTGGCCAAGCGTCATCTCATCCAGCCCTGGCCCTACGCCGGTTCCGTCGGTTCGGAGGCGCGCGCGCTGATCGGCGAGGGCGATGGCGTCTACATTACCGACAGCACCGGCAAGCGGCTGATCGACGGCCCGGCCGGCATGTGGTGCGTCAATGTCGGGCATCGCCGCGAGGAACTCGCCAGGGTGATGTACGACCAGGCGATGGCGCTGTCCTACAACACGCCCTGGTACACGATGAACGCGCCGTCGGCGGAGCTTGCCAAGCGCATCGCCGGCCATGCCCCAGGCGACCTCAGCCACGTCTTCTACACCACGGGCGGTTCCTCGGCGGTCGAGACGGCGCTGCGCTTCATGCAGTTTTACAACAATGTGCGCGGCCGGCCGGAAAAGAAGCTGATCCTGAGCCGTGGCGGCGCCTATCATGGCTCAACCTATCTCTCGGCCTCGCTCAATGGCCGCCCGCGCGACCGCGACTGGATGGATGGCGCCGACGAACTGGTGGTCAAGCTCGCCTCCCCCGACCCGTTCCGCCGGCCGAAAGGCATGAGCATCGCCGCTTTCACCGATTTCCTTGTCGACCAGTTCCGCGATACGGTCGCGCGTGTCGGCGCCGACAGAATAGGCGCGTTCGTCGGCGAACCCATACAGGCGTCCGGCGGCGTCATCATTCCGCCGGACGGCTACCTCAGGCGCATCCGCGAGATCTGCCGCGACAAGGATATTCTTTATATCTCCGACGAGGTGGTGACGGGCTTCGGACGTCTGGGCCATGTCTTTGCCTCGGGCGACGTGTTCGGCATCGACCCCGACATGATCACTTTCGCGAAGGGCGTCACCTCGGGTTATTTCCCGCTTGGCGGCGTCATCATCTCGGAGCGGCTGCTGGAGGAATTACGCCGTTCCAACCATCCCGACGCGATGTTCGGCCATGGCCTGACCTACACCAGCCATCCGGTCGGCTGTGCCGTGGCGTTGAAGAATCTCGACCTGCTGGAAGAGAGCGTGCTTGCTCACACGCAGGCGGTCGCGCCCTATTTCCAGGCGCAATTGAAGACGCTGGAAGAGCTGCCGCTGGTCGGCGAAGTGCGCGGCGTCGGGCTGATGGGCTGTGTCGAATGCGTCGCCGATCGCGAAAGCAAGGATCCGCTGCAGCTCGACAAGGATGTCGGCAAACGCATCGACGCCCACTGCCACGAGCTTGGCCTGCTGGTGCGGCCGCTGATCAACATGTGCGTTATGTCGCCGCCGCTCGTCATCACGCGCGAGCAGATCGACGACATGGTCGGCATCCTGCGCGAGGGTATTTCACGCACGATGGAAGATCTCAGGAAAGAGGGTGTGTGGCAGGGGTGAGTTTCTTCCTTCTCCCCGTTTTCACGGGGAGAAGGTGCCCGAAGGGCGGATGAGGGGCAGCGCTGACGGGGACAGGGGCGCTGTCATCGGGACTTGGCCAATCAGCAGGTTGTCATGCCCGGCTCCGCAGCGCGTCGTTCAAATTCCACATGTCCTTTTCTTCCGGCGCTGTTTCCAGGCCCAGCACCGGAACCTGCTTGCGCAGGTGGTCGTGGTGGGTGCGGACGCCATATTCGAGGTCGGAGAGATAAAAGCCCCCGAAAGCCTCGGACAGCATGGATTCGTTCGACCAGACCGAGAGCTGCACATCTTCCGACATGGTGTCGCGATCGATGCGGAAGGAGAGGTAGCGGGCGGCGGCCTGCTCTCGGCTCTCGTCGCGATAGCGATAGATGGCGCCGCGCAGCAGCGTCTCACCCGTCGACAGCGGGAACTCCTGATAGAACTGCACCGATTCCGGCATCACCGACAGAACGGCGTTGGGGAAGATACCGTAATAGACCCAGGCCTTCCTGAGATGGTCCGGCAGATGCGTCGGCTCCGGCGCGATCTTGACGTAGTTCTTCACGCTCCAGCGGCGGCCGGCATGCGGGTTGTAGGTGGCGAAGGAGCGTGAGACGCCATTGACGAAGGGCTCGTCGAAATAGGTGGCGCCATAGAGATCCTGCAAGGCCGGATGCGCCATGGCGACATGATAGCCTTCATTGTCGACGTCGCGCACCGACTTCCAGTTGACCGGCGTCTTCTGGGTCCAGATGCCCCAGGAAGGCACCATGTCGGCGGCCTTGTAATGCGCGAATTCGGGCTCGATCGGCCTCAGCAGCTCGGCGACGGAGGGTTGTGGCCCGCCATTGCGGAAGCGGATGAAGATGAAGCCCATCCAGATTTCGAGGTCGAGCGGCATCAGGCCGAACTCGGTCTTGTCGAGGTCGGGGAAGGAGCGCGGGCGGGCGGCACCGCGCAGCGTGCCGTCGAGATTGTAGACCCAGCCGTGGAACGGACAGACCAGCGCGTTCTTGCAATTGCCCTGGCTGTCGGCCACGACGCGGCTGCCGCGGTGGCGGCACATGTTGTTGAAACCGCGCACCACGCCGTCCTTGCCGCGCACGATCAGGGCGCGTTCGCCAATGACATCCATGGTGAGGTAGTCGCCGGCGTCCGGGATGTCGCAGACATGCCCGACGATCTGCCAATGATTGCGGAACACATGCTCTTTCTCCAGTTCGAGAAGGGCGTCGGAATGGTAGCTCCAGCCCGGCAGTCCCCGCCGGTCCCAATCGTTCGGGATTGCCACGTCACGGAGGTGCGGGTTCATAAAACGTCTCTTCTTTTATTGAATATGCATTCAATATAATCATATTTTGCATTGAAATGCAATGGCTTGTGGAAATGTGACTGTTCCGCAGCGAAAATGTCGGCGCTGGTTCCATGGGAATCCCGCGCCGTTGCGGGCTTCGAAAACCCCGGAAAATCCGGATCTTAGCCAGAGTTCCGTAACTGCCCCCGATCGCTGGCTCGCGCCGCCAATCGTTCACGCGGCTACCGGTCGTGCACGCCTTGCAACCGCCACCCCCCGGGCCAAAACAGCCAATGACCGACCCTGCCCGGTTTTGCCCGTATCGATGTTTCAATCCGGTTACATTGCCAAGCTCTCGTCACCTTTGCACCGTTACAAGGCGCGATTAAATTCGTTTAATCGCAAAAAGAAAATCAACGAAGGGGATGATGATGCATGCGAAAGTCCAGATCACCAGCGGCAACCGCTTTCAAGCTCCAGAGCGCGCTGACCGCCGCCCGAAGCTGGCCCTTCGCCAGCGCGCCAGCGACCACCCGATGGGAATGTTCATGGCGCTGGCTGCTTGCGCCTTCGCCGGCATGGCGTTCACGCCGACGGTCGGCCCAGCCTTCGCTTCGTTGAACCCGCCCGCCAACGTCATCGAAGGCGCGCCGACCACGACCACGACCGCCCGCCTGCCTATGCCGGCAATCGATTTCGCCTGCAGGGGGCAGGCCTGGGGCGCCGAGAGCGTGGATTGCCTGCGCGCCATTGCCGAGCAGTCCGGAACGCACAAGATCCGCGCGATCCGCATGATCGCCAACGCCGCGCCGCTGACCAGCACGCCCAACATCTTCTGATTTCTGCCTCTGCGTTTCTGCCGGGGCATGATCCCGAAACCGGTTCCCGTTTGGGGATCATGCCCTACCTCCCCGAGCGCTTCTCGGCGCTCGCTTCGGCTCCCGCCGCGATGTCGGCCGGGAGCCTTTTTTATGCTTTCAACGCGGCCTGCTCGGCAATGGTCGAAAGCACGCTGCGTACATCCAGCGTGCTGAACGGTTTTTCGAGGATCTGTGGCCGCTGCTGCGCCGGCAAGGCTTCGACTTCCGCCTTCGCGCCGATCAGGTCGCCGGTGACGAGCACGAAACGCCGCGCCAGGTCGGGCCGTTCGGCGAGCAGTTCGCGGTAGATCGAAATGCCTGAGATGCCGGGCATGCGCAGATCCGAAAAGACGATATCGGGGGGCATGTGGCCACCCAAGGTGGCGGCGCCCGATTCCCAGAGCGGCGCGATCCGCGACTTGATGCCCATCAGTTCGAGAATATCGGACAGGGAACCGGCGACGTCAGGCTCGTCATCGATGATCAGCGCATGGCGCAGGCCGCTCGATCGCGGCTGGCTTTCGCCGGCGGCGGCGATGCCCGCCGAGATCGCCGGCAACTGGACGACGAAACGCGCGCCTCTCGGCAACACCTCCTCGAACCAGACATTGCCGTTGTGTCGTTCGATGATCGATTTCGAGATCGACAGGCCAATGCCGGTGCCGACGCCGACCGGCTTGGTGGTGAAATAGGATTCGAAAATGCGCGAACGGATGGCTTCGGGAATGCCGGGCCCGTTGTCCTCGACCGAGAAGCCGGGATTGCCCCGATCGCTGCGGAAGCTCCGCACCTTGATCAGGCGGTCGCCGGCGACGCCGGCCAGGGCATGCTGGCTGTTGATGAGGAAATTGGCCGCCACCTGTGTCACGTGGTCGGCATCGGCCATGGCGAGCAGCGGACCCGGCGCGAAATCGGTATCGATGACGATGCCGCTCGATCGCGCGCCGTAGGCGGTCACTTCGAGAGCGGCGCGGATCACCTGGTTGAGATCGGTCTCGGCCTGCGCCGCCGGATGGAGGCGGACCATCGACAGGAAGCTTTTGACGATGCGCCCGCAGCGCTCGGCGGCGGCACGAACCTTTTCGGCCCGGACCTTGGTCTGCGGATCCGAGGCGAATTCATGCAGCAGCGTCGACTGGGCCACGACGACGGCCAGCGGATTGTTGAGTTCGTGCGAGACGCCGGCAAGCAGCGAGCCCATCGCCGCCATCTTCTCGTTCTGGTGCAGCTTCTCGCGCTGCCGGTTGATCTCTTCCTCTGCCCGCAGCCTGTCGCGCAGGTCGCGGATCGAGCCAAAGATCAGGCGGCGGTCGGCGACCCGCATCTCGGTCGCCGTCAGTTCGATCGGAAACACCTCGCCGGCGGCATTCTGCGTCACGGTCTCGAGTCGCTGGCCGACCATCGGGGCGCCGCGGCCGGACATGTAGTCGGCGCCCGAGGCATAGCCCTTGCGGTAATATTCAGGAACGACCGTGTCGAGCAGGTCCTTGCCGAGGATATCGCTGCGCAGGAAGCCGAACATCTTCTCGGCGGCCGGATTGAATTCGATGATCGACCCGGCCTCGTCGATGACGATAATGGCGTCGAGCGAGGCCTGCAGCATGGTGCGGCGGATCACTTCGCTGGCATGGGCGTCCGAGGGGGAGTGTTCGATGGCGTCGCCTATGGCGAGGGCGATGATGTGCAGCGTCGCCTCCTCCTCGTCGGTCCATTCCCGCTCTTCGACGCAGTCATTGACGGCCAGCGTCCCCCACAAATGGCCGTGCGCGAAGACCGACACCGACAGGAACGACTTGATGTTCTGCTTCTCGAAATCGGCCCTCAGGAATCCTTCGAGGTCGCGCGTATGGCCGGCGAAAATCTTGCCCTGCCGCTCATCCTCGGCCAGCCGCTCAAGCAGCGGATCCGAATTGACGATTGACTGCATGATGACGGTCGGTGAGGCCAGTTCGCCGCCGAAGTCAGGATCGATCCAGTAGGCAGCGACCGACTGGGCGAAACCCTGGCCGGGCAATTCGCGCAGGCGGAACAGGATGCCGCGCTGGCACTCCATGGCGTGGCATAGCGTCTCCAGTATGCCGTCCATTTCGCGCTGCCAGTCGCCGGCCTCGCGCAGCCGGCGCACGACACGCACGGCGGCCATCGCCGCGCCCTGCCTGAAACCCTGCATGTCCGTGCTTGCCGTGTCGCCCATCATTGTCAGCCATTAGTCCAGAGTCACGCCAATCGATCGGCTGGCAACGGCTGCGGAGCGGACTTCCTCGGTCTGACGCTCAGCTGCCGTCGCCGGCCGGCAGCGAGAAAATATAGCCTTCGCCACGCACCGTGCGCAGGAATTTCGGGTTGGCCGGGTCCGTCTCGATCTTCTTGCGCAGGCGCATGATGCGGATATCGACGGCGCGCGACGATTCCGGATCCTCGGTGAAGCCGATCGCCTCGGAGATCGCAGCCCTGGTCAGCAGCCGGTTGGCGCGGGTCAGGAAAACCTCCAGCACGTCGAATTCGCTCTTGGCCATGTCGATCACCGTGCCGTTGGCGCCGGTGACCATCCTCCCGTCGAGATCGGCCTGGAAGGGGCCGAAAGCGACGGAGCGGCGATCCGTGCTGGCTTTCCTGTCCCGCGGCTCCGTCGGCTGGGGAACACGGCGCAGCACGCTGCGCACCCTGGCCAGCACCTCGCGCAGTTCATACGGCTTGACGATATAGTCGTCGGCGCCGAGTTCCAGTCCGACGATGCGGTCGAGCGCGGTGCCGGCGGCGGTCGCATAGATGATGCCGATCGGCATTTTCGAGCGCAGCCAGCGGCCGAGCGACAAGCCATCCTCGCCCGGCATGGCGATGTCGAGGATAGCCAGATGGAAGGACTGCGTCTCGATCAGGCCGCGCGCGGCGGCCGCGGTTTCAGCGGTCGAAACATCATAGCCGGCGGCGCCGAGATATTCGGCGACCGCGTCCCTGAGGTCGGGCTCATCCTCGACGATGACAATTCTTGCCCGCACGATGCTCTCGCTCCCACTTTCAGTGGAAAGTAGATTGGGTATAAACATGATGTCCAGCACTCATATCCGGTTGCCAGGGAACGGTTGGAAAACATGGCCGCACGAGCCGTCATTGCGCTTGTTTCCGTCGCCGAGGTCGTCGCGAGCGAGCTTGCCGACCATCTCGAGCGGCGGGGCCACGACGTGCGCCGGGCGCGGCAGCCCTGGGAGGCGGAATCGCTGCTGTCGGGCGGCGGCATCGACGTTGTCGTTGTCGGGGACAGCCTCAGCCAGGCGGAAGGGCGGGATCTGCTCAGGCGTTTTGGCGGCCAAGCTGGGGGTGGGGAGCATGGACCGGATTTCATCCTGATATGCCGGCCGGCCGATCTCCTCGACAAGGTGCTGGCGCTCGAGCTCGGCGCCGCCGACGTCGTCGAAAGTCCGCTCAATGTCAGGGAACTCGCCGCGCGTGTCGGTGGCCTGCTTTCGCGGCGCGGCAGGGGTACCCAGGAGCTGATCGTGCTGGAGAACGCAACCGTCGACCTGAGATCGGCGATGGTCATGCATCGCTCCGGTACGCAGGAGCAGCTCTCGCCCGGCCAGGTGGCGCTCCTCAGGCTGTTCCTGGCGAGCCCGCGCAAGGTACTGACGCGGGACGACATTATCGCAGCCGCGCCGGCCGAGAATGCCGACGCCTTCGATCGCTCGATCGACTCGCGCATCGTGCGGCTGCGCCGCAAGCTCGACACCGAGACCATCACCACCATACGCGGCGCCGGCTACAGGTTCGATCCGCCACGGCAATTCGCCGACTGACGGCTGTGTTTTTCTGCTGGTTCGTCGGATGAGCATCGGACTTTCCATTTTCCCGCGCCGATGCCCGCGAGGTTCAGCGCACCACCAGCAATGACGGGCCCGAGGCCATTTCGCCGCCGACGGCGAACTCGCTTGCGTGAGCGCGTTCCTTGAGCAGCACGCTGGCGAGTGCGGCAAAGCCGAGCAGGCCCTGCGCATAGAGCAGTGCGGAAAGCACGGAAGCCGCGAATTTTGTCTTCATGATCTGAATTCCCCAAAAAGATGACTGTGTAGCGGGTCGCTTCAGGAACTCCCGAAGTGCCCGCGCCGCCCACGGAGCCCCCCGTCGCGGCGCGGGCCTTCGGTCCTCTCGGCAGCAAGTTGCCGGAGGGGCCGCGCAATGCCAGCAGCCGAAGGCCAACCCGCCAGAGGGCCTTCAACCGGGCGATGCGCAGGCTGGAAACGATCCAGACCGTGGCGCAAACAGGGCGACGTAGGGTCGAAATCTCGCTCGAACTCATCGCCGCCAGCCGCGCACGGGGCCGCCGGCAATGGTGCCGCCGCCGACAGCCGCCGCCGTGATGCTGATCCTGGAGAGCCAGGAGCGTATGTTCGTTTTCGTTCCCTTGGTCGTTGCCGTCTGCTTTCGTTGCGTCAACTTTTGCATCCGGTCGGTATCCGGATCATGCCGCCCAAAGCCGCACTTTGTTGCAGATTGGTTTCGGATTGAGACAAACTCTTTCATGTAGGAGACAACTCGAACTTTCGTTTCGGGATGAATGCCTGTGTCCTTCATCCTTGGCCCCGTGTCCGGAATGGAGCGCCATCAAACAGGGTGATTGTCCTGTTAATCAGCGGAAACAGATTCGAAACACAAACGAGCATTTAGCGAAGTCTTTCCGAAACATGCCGCTGGGATAAGCCGCGTCATCAAATTGGAGCCGGCCGGGCCGGCAGAGAGAGGGGACATCATGCACACCGCCATTTCCGCAAAGTTCATCAACATCACCGCCGCCGCGCTCATGGGCAGTGCACTTCTGTTCGGCGCCAACGCCGCCCATGCCGCCAACAGCATCGTTGCCCGCGTTTCGCTGTCGCAGCAGGTCATGGAAGTCTCGGTCGACGGCCGGCCGACTTTCGCCTGGAAGGTTTCCACTGGCGACAGGGCGCACGTGACGCCGACCGGCTCGTTCAAGCCGACGCGCATGCATGAGATGTGGTACTCGAAGAAATACGACAACGCGCCGATGCCACATTCGGTGTTTTTCAGCGGCGGCTACGCGGTCCACGCCACCTATGCCATCAAGCGCCTCGGCCAGCCCGCCTCGCATGGCTGCGTACGGCTGCACCCGGACAACGCCGCCGATTTCTACCAGCTCGTCGAGACGTTCGGAGCGGCCAACACCAGCATCGTCATCGTCAAGTAGCAGGCAGGTTGCCGCATTCGGCCATGTGCCGGAGTTGCTGGAGCGATCGCCAAAAAAGAGGCCGGAGAAATCCCGGCCTCTTTTTTGTGTCTTGCGCCCCGTGCCTCAGCTCGGCAGCGCCGGCATCAGCTTGGGATCCGGCTTTTCCGCCAGATGCGGCAGGTCCTTGCTCGCGATGAAGGTGTAGAACATGGGCACGACGAAGAGCGTGAACATGGTGCCGACCAGGATGCCGGTGAAGATGACCAGGCCCATCGAATAGCGGGCCGCGGCACCGGCGCCGCTGGAAACGATCAGCGGCACCACGCCCAGCGCCATCGCCGCCGTCGTCATCAGGATCGGCCGCAGGCGCACCTTGGCCGAGGCGATGATGGCGTCACGCCGCCGCATGCCATGCAGTTCACGCTGCTGGTTGGCGAATTCGACCAGCAGGATGCCGTGCTTGGTGATCAGGCCGATCAGCGTGATCAGTCCGACCTGGGTATAGATGTTGAGCGTGCCGAGGCCCAGATTGAGCGGCACGATCGCGCCGAAGATCGACAGTGGCACCGCCATCATGATGATCAGCGGATCGCGGAAGCTTTCGAACTGCGCCGCCAGCACCAGGTAGATGACGATGACGGCCGCGCCGAAAGCGATCAGGATCGTGTTGCCCTGTTCCTTCTCCTGCCGGGACTGACCGGAATAATCGATGAAGAAAGTGTCGGGCAGGCTCTCCCTGGCGATGTCCTCGAGCACTTTCAAACCGTCGCCCGTGGTGACGCCGGGCAGCGGCAGCGCCGAGATCGTCGACGAATTCAGCTGGTTGAACTGCTCGATCGCCGCCGGCGACGCATTGTTCGAAATCGTCACCACGGCCGACAACGGCACCATCTCTCCCGTCACGCTGCGCACGAAGTATTCGCCGAGCTTTTCAGGGTTGTCGCGGAATTCCTGCGGCACCTGCGGGATGATGTCATAGGAGTTGGAGTCACGGTCGAATTGCGCCACTTCGGCACCGCCGACCAGCAGCGTCAGCGTCCGGCCGATATCGGCGATCGGCAGGTTGAGCGCGGCGGCGCGGTCGCGATCGATGGTCACCGTCACCTGCGGTGCGTCATAGGCCATCGAATTCTGCACGACGATGAAGCGGCCCGAGGCCTGCGCCTTGTTCTTGATTTTCTCGGCTTCCTCGTAGACCTGAGCGGAATCGCCGGTCGAGCGCACCACCATGGAAATCGGCAAGCCGCCGCCAGAGCCCGGCAGAGTCGGCGGCGCGAAGACGAAGGCCTGGACACCCGCCACCTTGGCGATACGAGCCGTAATGTCGGCCTGCAGCTCCTTCGAATTGCGCTTCCGCTCCGCCCAATCCTTGAAGGCAAAACCGACGAAGGCGCTGTTGGTCGTGCCGCCGAAGGCGACGGCCGAGAACTGCGCCCGGGTCTCGGGAATGTCCTTCACCAGGCCCAGGATCTGATTGACGTAAGTCTCGGTGTAATCGGAGGTCGCATAGCGCGGCCCCGTCACCAGCGAGAGCAGGAAGCCCTGATCCTCTTCCGGCGCCAGTTCCGTCGAGGTTTTGGTGAACATGAAGCCGGTCACACCGACAAGTGCCAGCACGATGAGCAGCGTCAGCGGGCGATAGTTCAGAGATCCGGTGACGGCGCGCTCGTAGACATGCTCGACGCGCGCGAAAGTGCCGTCGACGATACGCTGGAAACGGCCGGCATTGCCGGGCTTCAGGAGGCGCGCCGACATCATCGGCGTGATGGTGATGGCAATGATGCCAGACAGCACCACCGATCCGGCGAGCGTCACCGCGAATTCGCGGAACAGGGCGCCGGTCAGGCCGCCGGTGAAGGCCAGCGGCGCGAACACGGCGGCCAGCGTCATAGTCATGGCGACGATGGCCGACGCGATCTCACGCATGCCGCTGAAGGCCGCCTGCATGGGTGGCATGTGATCCTCTTCCATGTGGCGGTGGATATTTTCCACCACCACGATGGCGTCGTCGACCACAAGGCCGATCGCCAGCACCATAGCCAGCAGCGACAGAAGGTTGATCGAATAGCCTACCGCGAACAAAAGGAAGCAGACGCCGATCAGCGACAGCGGGATGGTGATGATCGGCATCAGCACCGAGCGGAACGAACCGAGGAAGAGGAGGATGACGACAACGACGATGGCGACCGCCTCGCCGATGGTCTTGAACACTTCGTCGATCGAGGCGCTGATCTGTCCGGTCGCGTCGTAGACGACTTCGATCGTCATGCCCTTCGGCAGCGTCTCCTGAATCTGCGGGACGAGCTTGGTGAGTGCCGCCGCCGTGGTCAGCGGATTGGCTGCCGGGGTCGGGAAGATGGCGAGGAAGGTGCCGGGCTTGCCGTTGAAGGAAACCCTGGTGTCGGTGTTCGCGGCGGCCAGTTCGACGCGGGCCACGTCGCGCAGGCGCACGACATTGCCGTCGGTCGAGCGCAATGGCAGCGCGGCGAAGGCTTCCGGTGTCTGCAGCGTCGAGCGCACGGTGATCGACGAGACGACATATTCGTTCTGGGTGTTGCCGGGCGCCGACAGGAAGTTGGAATTGTTGATCGCCGCCAGCACTTCGGCCGCCGTCACGCCGCGCGCGGCAAGCCTGACCGGGTCGATCCAGACGCGCATCGAGTATTCCTGGGCGCCGAAGATCTGCACGTCGGCGACGCCTTCGACCGTCGACATGCGGGGCCTGATGACGCGCTCGATATACTCGGTCAGCTGCTCCTTGGTCATGTTCGGATTCTGCATCGAGATGTACATCATCGCGAACTGCTGACCCGTACCCTTGACGATGACCGGGTCCTTGGAGGCGTCCGGCAAGGTGCCGCGTACGCCCTGGACCTTGGACAGCACTTCGGTCAACGCGACGTCTGGGTTGGAACCGAGCTTCATCTGCACCGTCACGGTGCTGGAGGACGGACGGCTGGACGAGGTGACGTAGTCGATGTTCTCGGTCGAGGCGACGGCGCGCGCGATCGGGGCGGAAATGAAGCCCTGGATCAGGTCGGCGCTGGCGCCCGGATAGGCTGTCGTGATTGTGATCGCGGTCTCGTCGACCTTCGGATACTGCCGGATCGACAGGTTGAAGATGCCCTGGAAACCGAGCAGCAGGATCATGCAGGCAAGAACCGTCGAAAGGACGGGCCGGCGGATGAAGAGATCGGAAAAGCTCATTGCTGGTCGGCCTGCTTGTTCGCCGATTTGGTCGGGTCGATCGTGTTGTCGACGTTGACGGTCATGCCGTTGAAGAGGCGGTTCTGGCCCGCGGTGACGACCTCGTCGCCGGCCTTCAGCCCTTCGACGATCTCGACCATGCCTTGATTGCGGCGGCCCGGCTTGACGAAGACCTGTGACAGCACAAGCGCCGGTTTGTCGCCTTCCGCCGCCGGCTTGGCCGGATCGGCCGCTGCTGGCTTGGCGGCATCGGCAGCGGCCTTGTCCGCTCGCTTGGCTGCGTCGGCGGCCGGCTTCATGGCATCGGCGGCGGGTTTCATGGCGTCTGCCGGCTTGGCGTCTGCCGCATTGGCATCCGCAGGCTTGGCATCCGCTGGCTTGTCAGTGGCCGCCGCCGGCTTTTCGTCCGGCTTGGCTGGCTGCGCCGGGGCTGCCCCGGCGGGCTTCGCCGGCTGCACCACGAATATGTAGTCGCCATAGAGGCTGGTGGTCAGTGCCGTCTGCGGCAGTGACAGCACGTTCTGCTCCTCGGGCAGTTCGACACGCACCTGCACGAACTGACCTGGGGTCAATTTGCCTTCGGGATTGGCAACTTCCGCCCGGATGTTCACCAGCCGGCTGGAGGGGTCGATCTTGGGGTCGATGCCGCGAATGGCGCCGGCAAAGGGCATGTCGTCGCTGCCGCCAAGGCCCAGGCGGACCGTCTGGCCAATCTTGAGCAGCGGCAGCTGCTGTTCGGGAACCGAGAAGTCGACCCGCATCGTGTCGAGGTCCTGCAGCGTCACCACCGCGGTGCCGGGTGCCAGATACTGGCCGAGGTCGATCCTCGGAATGCCGACCGTGCCGGCGAAAGGTGCGGTAAGCTGCTTCTGGTCGAGCACGGCCTGCAGCCTGGTCACCTGGGACGCCGAAGCGGACGCCGCCGCACGCGCCGTGTCCAGCGTCGAGTCGGAGCCAACACCACGCCTTGTCAGTTCGACGGCGCGGGTCAGCGTGGTCTGATCGAGTGCCGCCTGCGCCTTCTGCGCATCGAGATCAGCGCGCTCGACGGCGTCGTCGAGTTGCAGCAGCACTGCGTTGGCCGCCACCTTCTGGTTGGCATGGAAGGCGATTTTCTTGACGATGCCGGCGGTCTCGACCGTCAGGTCGACACCGCGCACGGCCCGCACCGTACCGATCGCCTCGACGCCCGGTGTCCAGTTCGACGGCTTGGCGATGGTGGTCGACACGGTCGCTGCCGGCGGCTTCATGGTGGCGAAATACTGCTTGATGCCGTTGTCGCGCAGGAAGTTGAAACCGACGATCCCGCCGACCACGATGACGAGCACGGCAAGGACCACAATAACGATAAATACACGGAGTATGCGCTTGAACAAGGAAGTCCCCTCAGTCGAAAATCCGGCGCGAAGCGCGGACATCGGGACACATATCGACTGCGGGTCCCGATTTCAAATAGTGGCGATCTTACTGTACCGTCTGGACGGTCTTGTCAATTGGGCCTAAGCTTGCGATGGGAGGCGCCATGAGAGCCCAACGACCGAACTCGCGCGAGAAGATTCTCGCCGCGGCGGCTGATGTTGCCCGGGAATCCGGGCCCGGTAGCCTGTCGCTCGATGCCGTCGCCAACCGCGCCGGCGTGTCGAAGGGCGGGCTGCTCTACAACTTCCCCACCAAGGCGAAATTGATGCAAGGCCTGGTCGAAGGCTATCTGCGCGATTTCGAGCAAGCGCTGGAATCCGCCAACAGCAACGACAAGGGCAAAAATCCCCTCGCCGTCTATATCAGGCTGTCAGCCGAGGATTGCGAGGAGAAGCAGCCGTCGGCATCCTGGATATTCTCGGCGATCGCCGAGGATCCCGATTTCATGATGCCGATCAAGACATTCAAGCGGCAGCTTTTCGAGCGGTTGAAGGGCGAGGCGCCGGACCTCAAATCGCTTCTGGTCTGCTATCTCGCCATCGAAGGGCTGCGCAGCATGAACCTGTTCGATTCCGACGTGCTGTCAAAGGACGAACGGGACCTGCTGGTGTCGTCACTTCTCGATATCGCCAAATAGGCTTGCCTGCGCGCGAGGAGGACGACGCTGCCGCGATCGTTCAATCGACGGCGCTTACAGGGCCTTGCCCGTCGAAGGATCGAACAAGCGAAGCGCGGCCTCGTCGAAGGCGAGGTTGCGCTGTTCGCCCTTGGCGAATTGGGCGCGCGGCGGCAAGCTGGCCGTCAGCCGTTGCGTGCCGATCCGCGCCGTGGTGACCAGCTCGGGCCCGGTCAGTTCGACGACCTCGATCTCCACGGGCAGTGACGGCTCCGCGGCGGCTCCGGTCGCCGCACGCAGCGCTTCCGGCCTGATGCCGACGACCATTTGTGCACCCTCACGTGCCGCATTCGCATAGCGTGCCGGCACGGGGATCCATACATCGGATCCGGCAATGGCCAGCTTGCCGTCGGTGACGGTGGCCTGCAGCATGTTCATCGACGGCGCGCCGACAAAGCCGGCGACGTAGAGTGTCGCCGGGTCGTTATAGATCTCCTCGGGAGTGCCGAGCTGCTCGATCCTGCCGTCGCGCATGACGGCGATGCGGCTGGCCAGCGTCATCGCCTCGATCTGGTCATGGGTGACGTAGACGACGGTCGTCCGCAGCATTTGGTGCAGGCGTTTCAATTCGGTGCGCATTTCCAGGCGCAGTTTGGCGTCGAGATTGGACAGCGGCTCGTCGAACAGGAAGACCTGCGGCTTGCGCACCAGGGCCCTGCCGATGGCGACGCGCTGGCGCTGGCCGCCGGAAAGCTGACTCGGCTTGCGATCGAGCAGAGCCTCGATCTGCAGCAGCCTTGCCGCTTCGTTCACCGCCCTGTCGCGCTCGTCGGCCGCGACGCCGCGCATCTCCAGTCCAAAGCCGATGTTGCGGCGCACGGTCAGGTTCGGATAGAGCGCGTAGGACTGGAAGACCATGGCGATATCGCGGTTCTTGGGGTGGACGCCGAGGATCGAGCGGCCACCGATCAGGACGTCGCCGCTGGTCGCCTCGGCCAGGCCGGCGATGATGTTGAGAAGCGTCGATTTTCCGCAGCCCGACGAGCCGAGCAGCACCAGGAATTCACCGCTCTGCAGCGCGATGTCGATGCCTTTCAGCGTCTCGACGCTGCCGTAGCTCTTGCGGATGCCGCGGATTTCAAGCGCGCTCATGCATGGGACCCTCAAACTGCACTGGCCCGCCATAGTTGCGGGGCAAGGTGGAAATGGCGCGCGAGGCGACGTGCGTAGCGGCGCGGAGGCAAGCGGACAGCGGCCGTTCCTGTGCCAATGCGGCCAGGAAGGCGGCATTGAAGACGTCGCCGGCACCGATCGTGTCGACCACCCTGACGTCGGGCGCGGCGGCTTCGACGAGAGTGCCGTCCGGGCTGATGGCGATGGCGCCGCGTGGCCCGCGCTTGACGACGAAGGTCGCGCCTTGCCTCATGCTGGATCGGATTTCACGCGCCGCTTCCGCCGGACTTGGCAACCCCGCCAGGGTCACCGTCTCAACCTCGTTGAACAGCGCCAGCGCGCAGCGCGACAGCCATGTCCTCGTCGCGGCGCAATTGGCCGCGGTCCAGCCATCGATCGGCCAGCCTGTATCGAGTGCCACGGCAACGCCGTGGCTGTCGGCCCAGTCGAAAAAAGCATTGTAGTCGCGCGTGAGGTCTTCCGTCAGGAAGGAGCCGCAGAGCAGGGCGTAGCCACCGGAGAGTACGGGGCCGTCGAGAACCGACAAGACATCGGCGAGGCCGAAGCGTGGCAAGTGCCCGCGTGTGGTGAAGAAGGTCCGTTCGCCATCGGGGTGGGTCATCCCGACCGACAATGTCGTGCCTTCGGGCCGGATAGCCCATTTCGCGGCGCGGACGCCAAAAGCCTCACCAAGCCAGCGGCCGAACTGGTCGTCACCGACATTGGCGGCAATCGCAAAGTCGACGCCCAGCGCTTGCCAGGCGAGCCCGGTGTTGCCGGCCTGGCCGCCGACGCGCAATTCGTCATGGTCGACGACGGTCTCGGTTCCCGCCTTCGGCCATGGCGCGACCGGGCCGACGATCAGGTCGACATTGACGTTGCCGATCACCGCGAGCGGGCGCATCACTCGCTCCTGGTGATCTTGGTGGTGCGCACCGGCGTGCCCGCATTGTCGACGCGACCGTCCGCGAAGGCGATCATCAGGCGCTGTGCCACCGGCAGCATTGCGAGGATAGCGGCCATCCCCGCGGCTGGTTTGAACGTGAGCGTGACGGCCCCGGCGACCGGCGCTTGTCCGGACGCGTCGAAGATGACCAGCGGCGCGCCGGTTTCGACCACCGAAAGTGCCATCGCGGTCACCAGCTCCGAAGTCGGGTCGGCGCCGCGAAACAGGACAACACCGATCTGCGGGCCAAGCATCTCCATCGGCCCGTGCCGCAACTGGCCGCCTTCGAGCGAAAAGCAGGGCAGCCGCGACAGTTCGGTCAAGCCAAGCGCCAGGGCTTCGGCCACGCCCTGCAGGCGGCGGCCGGAGGTGACGATCGTATCCACCTTGCCAATCGCGGCGAGTGCTTGGGCGATATCGCAATCCTGCGGAGCTTCGAGCATGGCAAGGGCAGGGGCCGGATCCTCCCCCAGAGCCGCCAGGATGGCCAGGTGCAGGGCCAGGGTCACGGTCAGGCTGCGGGTTGCGGCGAAAGCCAGCTCCGTGCCGCCGGCGCCGACCAGGCAAGGCGCGGTGCGGGCGAGAAATGAACCGCCTTCGAGCGTCAGGCCGAAAACGTCCGAGCTGCCGCCGGCCTGCGCAAACCATCTGACGACTTCGGCGCTCTCGCCGGATTGCGAAGTCACAAGCACCGTCCGGTCCGCCAGCGGCAATGGTTGGCCGAGCTGCTCGGACAGTGGCAGCGCCAGCGCATCGATGCCGAGTGCACGATAGAGCGGCTCGACGGCACGGCCGACCGCGTGCGAGCCGCCCATGCCAAGCAGAAGCAGGCGGCCGCTCTTCCTGATCGAAGCGGCGACGTCTGCCGCCATGGCAGCGTTGTTCTCGAACGAAGCACGCGCATCGGCGTGCTGGCGCGCCATTTCGCGGTCGATGGCGGTCAGTCCGGCCGGCCGTTCTTTATCTGCAGTCATGTTCATCCTTTCACACCGCCGCTGGTCAGGCCCGAGATCAGCGCCCGCTGCATGACGAGGCCGATCAGCACCGGCGGCAAGGCGGCCAGCACGCCAGCCGTGGCAATCAATCCGTAGTCGGAAACACGGCCGCCGGCCAAATCGGCGATGGCGACGGTGAGCGTCTTGGCGCGCTGGTCGGAGGTAAACAGCAACGCATAGAAGAATTCGTCCCAGGCCAGCAGCACGGCGAACAGTGCCGATGTCGCCATCACGGGCGCGGCCAGCGGCAAGGTGATGATGCGCAATGTCTGGAACAGGCCGGCGCCGTCGATCATCGCCGCGGCCTCGATCTCGCGCGGGATGGAATCGAAGCCGGATTTCATCAGCCAGGTGGTGAAGGGCGCCAGTATGGTGAGATACACAAGCGTCAGGCCGAAGACATTGTTGAGCAGGCCAAGATGCGACAGGCCCATATAGAGCGGCACGGCGAGCGCCACCGGCGGCAGCATGTAGGTGGCGATGACCATCGACAGCGACCAGCCGATCGACGGTGTGCGCGAAACCGCCCAGCCGGCGGGGATGGCCAAGGCGAGTGCCGCCAGCGTCGCCATGGCGGCGATCTCAAGACTGTTGCGCAGCGACGAGGTGAAGGCGGCGCCGGCGCTGTTTTCGGCCGTCGACAGCAATTGCCGGTAGCGGGAGAAGTCGGCTGCCTGCGGCCACCAGCGCAGCGGCTTGGCGGCGAGATCGACGGCCGGCGAAATGCTCATGATGAACAGCCAGGCGATAGGCGCCAGGATGATCGCGGCAAGCAGCAGCGCGCAGGCATAAATGAAGACGGTGAAGGCGAGGCTCTTGCGCTCCATCAGGCGGCGCTCCCGGCAGTCTTTCGCACCAGGGCGGCGTAGGCGACGGCGAGCAGTGTGACGAGCAAGGTGACGATCAGCGCCAGCGACGCGCCCGAGCCGGCGCGCTGGAAGGAGAACGCTTCCTGGTAGACGAGGATCGAGAGTGTTCGCGTGGTGTTTGCCGGACCGCCGCGTGTCATCACCCAAATGATATCGAAGACCTTGAAGGCCTCGATGGTGCGCAGCACCAGCGCCACCATCAGCGGGCCGGCGAGATAGGGCAGGATGACGAAGCGGAAACGGTTGAACGGTCCCGCTCCATCGACGAGCGAGGCGGCGGTGATGTCACGCGGCACCGCTTGGAGGGCGGCGAGCGCGATCAGCGCCACCAGCGGAAAGTTCTTCCAGCAGTCCGCAACGATGAGGGCAGCCAGCGCCGTTCCCGGCTCGCCGAGCCAGGACCGATAGGCGTCGATGAGGTGCAACTGCGTCAAGGCGGCATTCAGCGCACCATATTCGGGATTGTAGATCAGCCGCCACAGCGTGGCGTTGACCACCGTGGGCAATGCCCAGGGCAGGATCATCAGGGCGCGCAGGATTGCGCGGCCGCGAAAGTCCTGGTTGAGCAGCAGGGCGGCGAGGACGCCGATCACCATTTCGGCGGCAACCGAAATAATCGCGAACAGGGTCGTGGTGATCAGTGTGCGCGAGAAGTTGGTGCTCGACAGCATGTTGGAATAATTGTCGAAGCCGACAAAATCGCCAGCCGTGCCGACCAGCTTGGCATCGGTGAAGGAGAGCCCGACCGTATCGACCAGCGGCCAGCCGATGACGGCGACCATGACCACGAGCAAAGGCAGCATCAGGAGCCATGCGCGGGTCGTCATCCAGGTGCTCGACATCAGAGCAGCCTCTCTTCTCTCATCTGTGATCTGGACATAGTACAGGCGGCAATCGCGCATGACCCCGGAAATCGGAGGCCGATTTCCGGAAAGGATCATGCGTAAGATAGAAAGTGCTGCAGCGTTTCTTGCGCGTCATAAGGGACGCAACGCTGTAGTGCCGCCCGTATCGAACGACTGGCTTGTCTCAGAGGCCGCTGTTCTGCGCGGCGGTCTTCAGGGCGTCTTCCGGCGAAGACGTCCCGAGCAGCGATTCCTGGATTGCCTGCTGCAGCGCGGTCGACAGCTCCTGGTATTTCGGCGTGGTCGGACGCGGATACATGGCAGCCAGACCGAGCTTGGCAGCGGCGATCAGTTCTTCCTGGCCCTTGGTGACCGTAGGGTCGTCATAGGACGAGGCCCAGATCGGCAGCGAGAGCTTGGCGTATTGGTTCTGCGTCGCCTGCGAGGTCATGAAGGTGATGTACTTCCAGGCTTCGTCCGGATGCTTCGAGACCGCGGTGACGCCGAGACCCATCGAACCGTTGACGGCCGACACTTCGCTGGTGCCGGCAACGCCCGGCGCCGGCACGACGCCGACCTTGCCGGCCACCTTCGAGTCCTTCGGGTCGTTGGCCATGTTGTACATGTAGGTCCAGTTCAGCGCGAAGGCGGCATCGCCGTTTTCGAAAACCTTGCGCACGTCCTCTTCGAGGAATTCCTTGGAATTGGGATTGGTGAGACCCGACTTGTAGCTGTCGACCATGTATTTCAGGGCCAGCAGGCCGCCGCCATTCTGGAAGTCCGGCTTGCCGTCCTTGAGGAAGTCGCCGCCATAGGCGCTGACCAGCGTGGTGTAGTCGCAGATGGCCGCTTCCGCCTGCGACCAGCTCCACGCGATCGGCGTCTTCAGCAGGCCTTTGTCCTGGATGATCTTGGCTTGTGCGCCGAGCTCTTCCCAGGTCTTCGGCGGGGCCTTGATGCCGGCCTTTTCCAGGATATCCTTGTTGTAAAACAGGTATTTGGTGTCGAGGATCCACGGCATGCCATAGGACTTGCCGTCATACTGCACCGTGGTCCAGGCGCCGGGCAACACGCCCTTCTTCATGTCGTCGGTGATCTTGGAAGACACATCGACCAGCACCTTGTTGGTGGCGTATTCGGCCGGCCAGATGACGTCGAAGAGGACGACGTCATAGCCTCCGCCCGACCCTTGGGCGAGCACGGTCTTGTCGTGCAGGCCCTCATAGGGGACGAATTCGAGATTGACCTTGACGTCCGGATTGGCCTTGGTGAAGGCATCGGTCATCGCACGCACGTCGGCCTCGCTGTAGGCGGCCTGCGCCATGAAAAGCGCGTTGAGCGTCGTCTCGGCGAAAGCGTGGGGGACGAACAGTCCTCCGGCAAAAACCGCGCCGACCAGTGTCTTGGTGATCGTCTTAAGCATTTTCTTCTCCCATTGCAGCGTTGACGGGCCGGCGCTGCCAGATGTTTGGCATCGTCTTCCCGGATCCATGTCGCGTGACCTGATGGTGCCGGCTGACCAGTGGCGACAGGCGGAAGCCTTTGCCTTCTTGTTTTGCAGTGCTCGGTTACATTAAGTCAACTCGCTTGACTTAATTAGTCGATCAATATTCTAATGGTGTCAAGAGGGGAAACGCCGGTGGACGACATCAGCCCGATTCGTGCCAAGAGCGGCACCAACCAGGAAGGCACGAGCGCGCATAACCGCCGTGTCATGGTCGAGGCGCTGCGTCTCAACGGCGCGCTGTCGCGGGCCGATCTGGCGCGAGCGACGCAGCTTACCAAGCAGGCGGTTTCCAACATCATCGAGGACCTGGAACGCGACGGCCTGGTCGTTGCGCTCGATGCGGTGCGCAAGGGCAGGGGGCAACCGTCGACCCCCTACAGGCTGGTGCCTGAAGGCGCTTTCGCCATCGGCCTTCAGATCGACCGTCACCTGACGCGGGCGGTCGCGGTCGACCTGATGGGCAGCGTGCTGGCGCGGGCCGAGGCGAACCTGCCTTTCAATGAGCCGTCCAGGGGCGTCGAGGTGATCCTCGGCCTGATCGATGGCGTCCGGCGCGAACTGGCCGGTATCTCGTCGCAGTCGGAAAAACGCCTCGTCGGCCTGGGTGTCGCCATGCCCGGACCGTTTGGCCTGAAGAATTCGGATGACAAATGGATGATGCCGGCCTGGCAGAAGTTTCCGCTGCTGGACATGCTGGCCAAGGGCACGGGACTGAATGTCGGCCTGCAGAACGATGCCGCCGCCTGTGCGACGGCCGAGCGCATCGTCGGCGCCGCGCACGGCGTCGACCACGCAGTGTGTCTTTATGTCGGCTATGGCATTGGCGCCGGACTGATCCTCAACGGCGAACTGTACAGCGGCGGCCATGGCAATGCCGGCGAAATCGGCATGGCCTTGCTGTCGCCGGCCGGTCCCGGCTCGACACCGCTCGAACATCGCGCGTCGCTCGCCTCGCTCTACCAGCATCTTGGCCTCGATCCCGCCGACGAGGACCTCTACGGAAAGATCGGCGCGCTGGCCGCGGCGGGTGATGTGAAGATCATGCGCTGGATCGAGGGCGCGGCCCATGATCTGCGCTGGAGCGTGCATCTCATCGAAACCATCTTCGACCCACAGACAGTCATCCTGACCAGCGGCGCGCCGGAAGCGCTGGCGCGCCGGCTTGTCGAGGCCATGCATCCGCTGCTTTCGTCGATCGCAGACCGGCCAGGCCGGACCTTGCCACGCCTGCAGCTCGGCACAACCGATCCCTGGTCGATCGCGCTGGGAGCCGCGGCGGCGCCGATCAGCCGCGCCTTCGATCCGCTGTTCTCGGCGATCCTGAAGACACGCTCCGGTCCCGCCTGAAGGCGACCGCGCGTAAGGCCAAGCCTCTCCCGGCGTCACACAGGGTTCATCGTCCGGACATAGCGTCTTTTCCAGTTCTTTTGCAATGCAATAGGAGTGGGACATGGTGGACATAGTTTCTAGTGAGGCGGGCATTCCAAGGCCGGATCATCCGCTGGATAGTTCGGGTGGCGCGAAGTGGTTCCTGCCGGTCTTCGGTGTGCTGGTGCTGGTCGGCGTGGTCTATGTCGGCTACGCGCTTAGCCAGGACCTGGCGGTGGCCAAGACGGTGCCGTGGATCCTGCTCGGCATCGCCTTGCTGATCGCGCTCGGCTTCGAATTCGTCAACGGGTTCCATGACACCGCCAATGCGGTGGCGACCGTCATCTACACACGCTCGCTGCCGGCGGAGTTCGCCGTCATGTGGTCGGGCGCCTTCAATTTCCTCGGGGTTCTCACTTCCAGCGGCGCGGTCGCCTTCGGCATCCTGTCGCTGCTGCCGGTCGAGCTGATCCTGCAGGTCGGTTCTTCCTCCGGCTTTGCCATGGTGTTCGCACTGCTCGTAGCCGCCATCCTGTGGAACCTCGGCACCTGGTTCCTCGGCCTGCCGGCGTCGAGCTCGCACACCATGGTCGGTTCGATCATCGGTGTCGGCCTCGCCAACCAGTTCATGGCACCTGCCGGCAGCGCTACCAGCGGCGTCGACTGGTCGCAGGCGACCAATGTCGGCGTGACCTTGCTGGTGTCGCCGATCATCGGCTTCTTCGCCGCGGCGATCCTGCTCTACGCGATGAAGCTTCTCGTCCGCAATCCGGCGCTCTACGAGGCGCCGAAAGGCAATGCGCCGCCGCCCTGGTGGATCCGCGCGCTGCTGATCTTCACCTGCACCGGCGTCAGCTTTGCGCATGGCTCCAATGACGGCCAGAAGGGCATGGGCCTGATCATGCTGATCCTGATCGGCGTGGTGCCGACGGCCTACGCGCTCAACCGCACGCCCGACATCAACTATCTCGAAGCCTACAAGTCGGCCTCGGTCAGCGTGGAGACCGCGCTGGGCAAATATGTGAAGCCCGGTGTCACCGTCGCCGATGCGAAGGATGCCAAGGCTGCCGTGCAGGATGCCGTGCGCACCCGGAGCTGGAGCGACAAGACGACCGTCGCTCTGCAGAGCTACATCCACAACACGACGGCCGAGCTGCAGCCTTACGCTTCGGTCGACACCGTGCCGACCGATCTGGTCAGCAACGCCCGCAACGACATCTATCTGATTGGCGAGGCGCTGAAACTGATTGACAAGAAGCAGCTGCTGCCGATGGAGGCCGCCGATCTCAAGGCGGTGACCGACTATCACAAGGCCGTCGACAACGCGACGAAGTTCATCCCGATCTGGGTGAAGGTCGCGGTGGCCCTGGCGCTTGGCCTGGGCACCATGGTCGGCTGGAAACGCATCGTCGTCACGGTCGGCGAGAAGATCGGCAAGAGCCACCTGACCTATGGCCAGGGCGCTGCCGCCGAACTCGTGGCGATGGTCACCATCGGCATGGCCGACCGTCTGGGTCTGCCGGTGTCGACGACCCATGTGCTGTCGTCCGGCGTCGCCGGAACCATGGCGGCCAACGGCTCGGGCCTGCAATGGTCGACGGTGCGCAACCTGCTGCTCGCCTGGGTGCTGACCCTGCCGTGCTCGATCACGCTGGCCTTCGTGCTGTTCATCATCTTCCGCCAGGTGTTCTGAGCGGGCGAAGCGACAACACTACCGACGGCGCCACAATGGCGCCGTCTCGTTTTCCGGCGACAGGTTCGCGACCATTTCGGGCGGCAGTCATGAACGACGCATCGCATCTGGCCCTGCTTGCCGTCGACGACCAGCATCCGGCGCCTGGCCTGGTCTGGGCTTATCACCGCTTGCCAGGCAAAACCCCGGTGGCGCTTGCTCCGCGCGATATCGACGCGGCACTGGCGATGCCGGAAGGCTGGGTCTGGCTGCATGTCGATCTCGTCGACCAGCGCGCCCATTCCTGGGTCAGCCACGCCTGCGCCTTGCCGGCCTCTGCCCATGCAATCCTCGAAGGCCATGAGGACAGCCCCGCGCTGGCGCATGAGGACGGTGTCGTCCATGGCATTTCCGCCGACCTGCACAGCGAAATCGCGCGTCAGTCGACCACCATCGGGAGATTGCGCTTCGCGGTCTCGGAGCGGCTGCTGGTGACCGGCCGCCGCCATTCGCTGGCAGCGGTCGAGGAGGTGCACGAGGCGGTGGCCGCGGGGCTGCGGCCCGCCACCGCCTTCGAACTTTTCGAGGCGATCGTGCTGGCGTTCTGCAGCAGCACCAGCCTGCGGCTCGCTGCCGCCACCAAGCGGCTCGACGAAGTGGAAGATCATTTGGTGACCGAGCGGCTTGCCGACGAAAGGCGGCGGCTGAAAGATGTTCGCCGTCTGGCGGTCTCCCTGCACCGCCCGATCTCGGCGCTGGCGGCACTTTTCCAGGACGAGGACCGCTCGGACTGGAAGCTGTCGGCGGGGGCGCACGAGATCCTGCGCCGGCTTACCACGCGGCTGGAAAGGCTCGACCGCGAAGTCGTCATGGTCAACGACCGTGCACGGCTGTTGCAGGAGGAGGTCGCCGCCGAGCTCGCGGACGAATCCAACCGCAGCCTTAAGGCGCTGGCAGTAATGAGCGCGCTGCTTCTGCCGGGCTCGCTGATTGTCGGCATGTTCGGCATGAACACAGCCGGGCTGCCGCTTACGCAAACGCCGGGCGGATTCGAACTGGCGCTGTTGATCGCGGGGGGCGCGACCGGCCTGTTCTACTGGCTCCTGCTGAGAGCCGGCGCCAATCTTAGGTTCTGAGCCAAAATAGACAGCTAGAGCGGCTCTGCGTTCCGAGGAAACGGAGAACCGCTCTTGGGTCGCTCAGGTCGGATCTTCGCGATGCAGGTCGTGGATGGTGACGCCGTCGGCATTGGTCGGCAGCATCAGCCATTTCTTGTGACGCAGCGTGCGCTCGGTGTCCTCGAGGCCCATCTCCCAATGCTCGCGCATCGAGGTGCCCGAAAACTCATAGTCCTTGGCGTGGCCCTCATAGCCTTTGTGCTGGTAGATCAGGTGGACGATGTTGACGACGCCGGCGTTGGAATAGTCGGCGATCAACTCCTGCTCGCCTTCCCTTAGCTGCTCCGACGGCACGCGCTTCAGCGCATCGAGCAGCTTCATCTTCAGCGCATGGATGCGCTCGAAATTGTCGGTGTTCTGCCGCGTGCGGCTCGAATACATGATGTCCTTGTGGCGCGACAGCACGTCGGCCATGCCGCGCGGCAGCACGCCGCGGGCGCTGAACAGATCGACCTGGAAGACCAGCGAGGAACGGTCCTCTTCCTGGTCGAGCAGGTATTGCAGCGGCGTGTTGGAGACGATGCCACCATCCCAATAGTACTCGCCCTCGATACGGATCGAAGGAAAGGCCGGCGGCAGCGCGCCGCTGGCCATGATGTGCTCCGGCTCGATACGCACCTTCTCGGTGTCGAAATAGACGAAGTTACCGGTCCTGACATTGACCGCGCCGACGCTCAGCCGCTTCTTGCCGTCGTTCAGCACGTCGAAGTCGATCAGGCTCTCCAGCGTGTCCTTCAATTCGGCGGTGTCGTAGAAGCTGGTGGCGCCTTCGGCGCCCGACAGCTGGAACCAGGGATTGGGATTGCGCGGCTTGAAGAAGCCGGGCTGGCCCATCGTCATCGTCATCAACGACGAGGTCTGGTTGCGGATATCGCGGTAGATGTCGCCTTCGGGCGTATAGGACCAGATCTTGCGGCCGGAAATCGTCTGCCAGAACTGTTCCAGCCGCTGCAGCCGGCGGCTCGGCTCGTTGCCTGCGATGATCGCGGCATTGATGGCGCCGATGGAGACGCCGGATAGCCAGGTCGGCTCGCAGCCGGCATCGGCCAGCGCCTGATAGACCCCGGCCTGATAGGCGCCGAGCGCGCCGCCGCCCTGAAAGACCAGCGCGATACGGTCATACTGCGCCGTGATTTCCTCGATGGTGGCGACGGCTGCCTTGTTGCGGTTACGATCAAGCACTGACTTTCTCCAGCTGGGTTGCGCTGGCAGCGGATCGGCTGTGGTCAGCGAGGTAATCATGCACGACTTCGCCCAGGCCGAGCGTCAGATCGGCCTTGAAGTGAACCGCCGACACGATGTCGAGCACGGGCAGCTTCGCCACGTCGGCCATGACATGGGGCCGCAGATCGAGCGCGGCGGGCGCCGTCCAGGCTTCCTTCAGCGTGATATCGGTGAGGTAGTAGCGGACCAGCTCGCAGATGCGCGGCGTGCCGTCGACATGGGGGATGATCTTGATGAGGAAATTGGGGGCGGCGAGCGAGGCGAGCACCTGGTCATGATCGGCCTCACGATGCTTGTAGCCCATCGTGCCGGTGGCGCACAGAACCCTGCCATAGTGCAGCGTGCCGACGATTACCTCGCCTTCATGGACGATCTTGGGATTGGCGAGTTTCTTTGGAAACCCCCACAACTCGCGGCCGCCGGCGATCGGCGCGTCATCGTCGAGATACATCGAATGGACGTAGCCGCCATGCTGGCCCTTGTAGCGCACCGGGATGACCTGGCCGGTCTCGGTGTAGTCGCCGAAGCCGGTGGAGTCCGGCATGCGGATGAATTCGTACTTGACCAGCGGCTCGTCGATTTCAAGCGGCGCCGGCACGACGGCCTCGAGCGCCTCGCGTGTCGTGCGATAGGTGATGATGATGTATTCGCGGTCGAAGAAGCGATAGGGCCCTGGCGGGAACGAGGGATTGGTGAGCGGCATCGCATAGGCGCGCTTCACGACATCGGCGATTTCCATGCTGGTGCCCCAAGGTTCTGTCGGACGAATTCGTTCAGGAAGGATCGCGCGAATGCGCAACGATTATGTTGCACGGCACCATGACAGTGCCGTGTCAGCCTAACGACCAGGTTTCCGAACCGGGCGAGGACAAGCAGGCGTTGTCGTCTGGCTGTAATCGCATCGACACATGGCTCTGCCATTGTCATGCTGCGACGCACAATTATATCGTCATGTTCCCTCCCACCTCGCGCGAGATCTCCCATGGGTTCCCTGTCTTCGAAGAATGCCCTCGTCACCGGCTCGACCAGCGGTATCGGCCTGGCAATCGCCCGCGCCTTTGCCGCCGAGGGCACCAACGTCACCATCAACGGTCTTGGCGATGCTGCCGCCATCGAGCGGGAGCGCGCCGGCATCGAGAAGGATTTCGGCGTCAAGTGCCGCTATTCCGATGCCAACATGATGGATGGCGCCGCGGTCACAGCCATGATCCATGACGCGGAAGAGGCGCTCGGCAGCCTCGACATACTGGTCAACAATGCCGGCATCCAGCATGTGGCGCCGATCGAGGAGTTTCCCGACGACAAATGGGAAGCCATCATCCGCATCAACCTTTTGGCCGCCTTCTACGCCATCAAGGCGGTGGTGCCCGGCATGAAGGCACGCAAATGGGGCCGCATCGTCAACACGGCTTCCGCGCACGCGCTGGTCGCCTCGCCGTTCAAGTCGGCCTATGTCTCGGCCAAGCACGGCATATCAGGCCTGACCAAGACGGTGGCGCTGGAAGTCGCGCAGGACGGCATCACCGTGAACGCGATCGCGCCCGGCTATGTCTGGACGCCGCTGGTCGAAAAGCAGATCCCCGACACGATGAAGGCGCGCGGCATGACCGAGGAACAGGTCAAGCACGACGTGCTGCTGGCGGCGCAGCCGACCAAGGAATTCGTTACTGTCGAAGAGCTTGCGGCACTGGCATTGTTCCTGTGCTCGGATGCGGCCAGGCAGATCACCGGCACGACGTTACCGATGGATGGCGGCTGGACGGCACAGTAAATTGGTCGAAACATGCCGCCTTCAGGGCCAACGCCAGGGCGCCGGCGGGAAGGCAGTGCGCGGCCCATGAAAATCATCCAGCTCTCCGATCCGCATCTGATGGCGCTCGGTGGTTATCTCTACGGTTCGGATCCGCTCGCGCGGCTGGAAGCCTGCCTGGCGGATATCGGCAGGAACCATGCCGATGCCGACCTGGTGGTGATATCAGGCGACCTGAGCAATGATGGCGAGCGCGCCGCCTATGCGGCGTTGCGAGAGGCGCTGGCGCGGTTCGTGCCGCCTTGCCGGCTGATGCTCGGCAACCACGACGACAGGGCGCTTTTTCTCGAAATGTTCCCGGAAGCGCCGGCCGAGCGCGGGTTTGTCCAGAGCGTTTTCGATGGCGGCGATGGCCGCCTGATCCTGCTCGACACGCTGGACAGCGGACATGTCGAGGGCAGGCTGTGCGCGGCCCGTCTCGACTGGCTGGACGAGAAGCTGCACGAAGCGCGCGACAGGCCGGTCTTCCTCTTCATGCACCACCCGCCGTTCCGCATTCACATGCCGGTGCTCGACGAGGTCAGGCTCGCCGACGCCGATGCCTTCCATGACAATCTCCGGCGCCACGGCAATGTCGGCCACATCTTTGCCGGCCATGTCCACAGGCTGATCGCCGGCAGCTGGCGCGGCATACCGGTCAGCACGCTGCGCAGCACCAATCATCAGAGCGCCCTCGATTTTTCGGACAGCTGGCGGCTGGGCCACGAGCCGCCCGCCTATGCCGTCATCTTCATCGATGCGGATGGAGTGGTCGTCCATTTCCACGATTTTGAGACGGGCCGGCCCGAGCCGGTCAAGGATCCTTGACGAGGCGGCTTTCGCCGCCGCCAAGATGGGTCTCCCATACATAATCGGAGATCAGCCGCCGATACTGTGGGGTCATGACCAATTTTCTGTGCGAGGCGCCGCCGACGTGGAAAAAGGCGCCGCCCAGCATCCGATGGTCCGCTTCCATCCCATCAACATCGAGATCGGCTGCCGTCTTTTGCGCATCGGAAACATCGTTCTCGCCAAGTCCGCGATACAGCAGGCTCCAGTTTCCGCCGCCGGTGTCCATTCCGCTGACAAAACGCGGTGTGAAGTCCAGGTCCAGTCCTTGCACGGCGCTGAAGCGGAAGAAGCAGAACCCAGCCCACATGAACCAGGCCTCGGGGTCCGCTTGCGCTGGGCGCTTTGAGCCGTGGACGATTTTTCCCTCCATCGTCGCGGCGATGTCCACGGGGACGGTCGGAAAGCAGTCGTGATCCAGAAATCCGAAAAGCTCCGGCCGCAAAGGCCGAACGATGTTGTGGAAGATCCAGTTCATGGATATCCCGTGCGACCGGTTGGGATGGCTTTCCCGGTTCCGAGGCAAACCGAAATAAGCGGTTTTTCGCGCCCGGCAGATGTCCGCGATACGCACCCTTGCCGATCGATCGGATGAATTGTCGATGACCACCAGCGTCATCCCAGAGGAATACAATTGCCAGGCTCGGGTGAGCGCATCGATGACCCAGGGCGTGTTGAAGGCTATGACAAAGCAGAAGCGCCGGGAACCGGTTTGCAGCAGCTCCTCGGTGAATTTCAGGCCTTCGGGAACGCCGCGCCCGCGAAAATCACGCTCAATCAAGGCGTTGCGAAAAGCCTTGGCCTTTCTGACAGGCCAGTTGTGGTTCAGCAGATCAACAAGGCCCTTGGCCGGCTTCCAGCTCATTACAAACTTCGCCATTGCTCCAAATCGGATGCATGCTCCCATAAGGCGAAGCTCATCTTCCCACAACCCCGGCCTTGAACCGCGAATTTTTGCGACCACCGGCTTGTCGTACACGCATGCTGTATTTCAGCCTGATCTGGTCGCGGGCGCTATCAATCGCGACATTGTAGGGCTAAAACGCCATCCGGGTTCTGCACGGGGTTGATATGTTGGTTGCGATCTTCCGCGCATTGCGCGCCATTCCCTTCGTTGCCGCCAGCATTGTCTTTGCCACGGGCGCCCGGGCGCAAGCGGTCGAATTCAAGACAATCACGATCAAGGTCGGCTATGGCCCCGGCGGGGGCTATGACCAGACATCGCGGCTGATCGCTCGCCACTTCGGCCGGTTCCTTCCCGGCAATCCGGATATAGTCGTCCAGAATGTGCCCGGGGGCGGCAGCCTGAAGCTCACCAAGATGGTGTTGGGCAGCGAGCCGGCCGACGGCAGCGTCATCGCTTCCGTCAGCGAAGCCATGTCATATGCGCCGGTGCTCGATCCCCAGAACGCCAATTTCGATCCGCTTGCCCTGCAATGGATTGGCTCGCTCGTCAACGAGCCGGCCTATTGCCTGACGGCCAAGAGTTCCGGCGTCGACACGATGGACAAGTTCCTGCAGTCCGATTTCCTGATTGGGGCGACCGGCAAGAGCAGCGTGACCTATATTTTCGCGGCGCTGGTCAAGAACGGCTTGAAGGCAAAGTTCAAGGTCGTCACCGGCTTTGAAGGCACAGCCGATATCGAACTGGCGATGCAGCGAGGCGAGATCGCCGGAATGTGCGGAGTCTCCAGTTACAACATCTCCGAAAACCGCGACGCGCTCAACCTCATTGGTACCTTCGGCCAGGGCATCGTTGCAGGCCAGGAGAAGTTCACTGCTAGGATCGACGACCCGAAGGTCCGGGAAGCGGCCGCGCTGATCGAGACGGCTTTGCAGTTCCATCATCCGTTGGTTGTCCCGCCGGGCACGCCCAAGGAGACGGTCGAAACGCTGCGCAAGGGATATATGGAGATGGTCAGGGATAAGGCGTTCCTGGCCGACATCGGCAAGCTTAGCGAAATGACCGTCAACGCCACCAGCGGCGAAGACATAAGCCGGCTTGTCTCGGAGCAGTTGAAGGTGGATCCGGATGTGTTCGAGACCGCCAGAAATCTGGTGAAGTAGATTCCCGGCGAGGCTCAACGGTGGATCTGATACTCACCGCCGTCGTCGAGATGGCCCAGCCGTTTCGCATGCTGATGCTGGTGACCGGCGTTTTCGTCGGCCTCGTCGTCGGCGTTGTCCCGGGCATTGGCGGGCTGTTCGCGATGGCCCTGCTCATCCCGATGACCTACAACATGGACGCCTATGCCGCCTTCGCGCTCCTGCTCGGTATGGGATCGGTCAATACCACCTCCGATACGATCCCGGCCATCCTGTTTGGGGTTCCGGGCTCGGTCGGAGCGGCGGCGACGGTGCTCGACGGCCATGCCATGGCCAAGAAAGGCGAAGCCGCGCGCGCCTTCGGCGCCTCCTATTCGGCGTCGATGATTGGCGGCGTGTTCGGCGCTCTGGTGCTTGCCGCGGCTATTCCCATCATGCGACCGCTTGTCCTCTATCTAAAGACGCCGGACTTCTTCGCCATCTGCGCCTTCGGGCTCTCCATCGTCGCGATGCTGGCCGGGAGCCAGCCGCTGAAGGGGCTGGCCGCGGCCATGTTCGGCATGCTCGCCTCGTTTGTCGGTATCGATAAGATCGCCGGCATCGACCGGTGGACCTTTGGTGAAATCTATCTCTGGGACGGTCTGCCGGTGGCCCTGGTGTTTCTCGGCCTGTTCGGCCTACCGGAGCTGGCTTCGCTCCTGTTGCGAGGTTCCATCCAGGGCAATGCGGAGCGACCGACTTATGCGGGCATGTGGCAAGGCATCAGGGACACGCTGCGGGAGTGGCCGCTGGTGCTGCGATGCAGCAGCATCGGTTCGCTGCTGGGCGCAGTTCCCGGTGTCGGCATCGCGGTGCTGGACTGGATCGCCTATGGCCATGCGTCACGGCGGCCTGGCTCGGGACCGAAATTCGGCGAAGGCAATGTCAGGGGCGTCATCGCGCCCGAGAGCGCCAACAATGCCAAGGAAGGCGGCTCGCTCATCCCGACCATCGCCTTCGGCGTGCCGGGTTCGGCCTCGATGAGCATCCTGCTCGGCGCCTTTGTCGTCCATGGGCTCGTTCCCGGCCCCGACATGCTGGGCAAGAATGCCGCGCTCACCATGTCGATGGTGTTCAGCATCGCCGTGGCAAATATCGTAGGCGCGGTGACCTGCCTTGTGCTGACCCGGCCTCTGGCGCGCGTCGCGCAGGTTCCGGCCGCCATCCTGGTGCCGCTGGTGGTCACCTTCATCGTGGTTGGTGCATACCAGACCAATATGAGCGCCTTCGATTTCGCGCTGGTCATCGGCGTCGGCGCCGTCGGCATGGCGATGAAGGAACTCAACTGGCCGCGCTCGGCCTTTTCATTGGGATTCGTGCTCGGCCCGAGCCTCGAGAACTATTTCTTTCTCGCCTATCAGATTTCCGGCTGGTCGTGGCTTGCCCAGCCGCTGGTGCTCATCCTGCTTGGACTGGCCGTGGTCGGTCTCGTCAGGCAGACGCTGTCGTGGATCAGGGCCAGAAATCCCGGCGGGCCGCTGCCCCCCGCGCTGCCCGACATTGTCGCAGGTGCCACCATGACATTGCTGGCGTTCGCGGCGTTGGTGACGGCTGTGACCGGCTTTCCCTTCGAGGCCGCCATTTTCCCGGTCATCACGGCTGGATTCCTGATGGTGTTTTCGCTGGTGACCACAGTGCAGGCGTCGCTGCGATGGCGCAGGCGGGCCATGCCTGTCCTATCCGCGCCTCCCGCGATACCAGGCGAATGGTCTCCGGTTTCGGAACCCACCATGAAAGGCAATCTCGCGATCATCGGCCTTTGCCTGGCCCTCGCCTTTCTCATCCTGTTGGTCGGTCACCTGGCAGCGACCTTCATCTTCGTTGCCGGCAGCATCACGGTGCTTGGGACGAAGTCGAGGCGGTCATCCCTGGTGATCGCTGCCGCCGCGACGGCCTTCGTCTATTCGGTCTTCGACATGCTGGCATCCCAGCCCTGGCCGACTCCGTGGCTCACAGGCATTAGCGGAATTTTCTAAGAACCCTTATGCGGCGCCAGCGTTTCGACCAGTTGGCGGCGTAGCAGCTTGCCGTTGCCGCTGTAAGGCAACGAGGCGACCAGCCTGATCTCGCGCGGCCGCCGGTCGGGCGCGATGTTGGTGCGCATGAAAGCCTGGAATTCCTCGACGGTTCCGCGGTCGGAGACGATGAAGGCGGCGATTTCCTGCCCCATGGTCTCATCTGGAAAGCCGGCCACGGCGACGTCCTGCACCTTGGCATGGGTGCGGATCAGTTTTTCAAGCTCCTGCGGCGCGACACTGACGCCGCCGCGAACGATCATATCGGCCTCCCGATCGACGATCGTGATAAATCCGTCGGCGTCCAGAAATCCGATATCACCGGGGATGCCCCAGTCGGAGCTCATGATCTGCGGATCGACGAACAGGCGGTTGCCGGGCATCAGGACCGCGGATGCCATGGTCGGCGTCCATGCCTTGATCAGCCCGCGCTCACCTTGCGGCAACACGCGGCCATCGGCACCGAGGATTTCGACCTGTGCGCCGGCGACCGGACGGCCTGCGCTTTCGGGCTTTGCCAGAATATCCTTACCCCATAGCGAGGATATGATGCCGGTAAGGCTCGATGAGTAGCTTATCCGGTATCCAGAGGAGAGATAGCGGTAGGCAGCGATCTTGTCTTCGCCTCTGGCCGGTCCGCCTACGCTGTAGAGAACGGAAAGTTGGGGAAGCAGGTGGGTTGCGCGTTCGCCCACCTCCTTGACCATCCGGGCAATGACTGATGGCGCCAGCGCCGTGCCGCTTGCCTGGAACGAGAGCAGCGCCTCGATGAGCTCCGAGGGGGTGAACAAGGGAGGAAAGAACCGAACGATTCCCCCGTAAAGCAGATAGCCGAAGACCTGGTGACGCATTGCCGAGTATGACAGGGCCATCGGCGTCAGGAATCGTTTTGCGGTTCCCTCCACCACGCCGCGGCGCGCCGCGATGCGCCTGGCGAGTGCCTCATGCGACTGGGTGTAGGCCTTTGGATCGCCCGTCGTGCCGGACGAAAAGATCAAAAAGGCCGGGACGGCATCGCTCGCCGGGGGGCGGACGTCGGATCCCGGCGCCGAAGCCGATTTCCAGCCAGCCTCGAAAAGGGCGTTCGGATAGACCTCATCGCCCGGCATGGCGCGGCTTTCAAAAACCATTCTCAGATCGAAGTCGCGGGCCTGCCTGGCTCGCTGACTCCTGGGAGTTCGAAAGTCGACGACAACAGGGGTCGCGCCGATTTTCCAGCAGGCGAGGATCGAAAGGATCACGTCGATGTTGTCGAGCATGGCGAGGCCGACGCGGTCGCCCGGTCGGATGCCCGATGCGCCGAAATTGGCTGCAAGATGTCCGCTCTGCGTCAGGGCCTGGGAATAGGTGATATCAGACCGGCCGCTGACCATCGCGACCTTGTCGCCATGGGCAGCGAAGGCCTCCAGTATCTGCCAACCAAAACTCATTGACGATGCGGGTTTTCGCGTGGGGCCTCGCTTCGGGCGGAGAGGAACGTCAAGATCTCCGCGTCGATCGCGTCCATGTTGGCCTTGCGGAATTTGTTGTGCGTACCCGGCATGACGACCGTTTTCACGCTGGCCTCGTTAGACGCCCAGCCCTTGTAGTCCTTCACGGTGGTGGCTCCCCATTCGGAACTGGCGAGGATGAGGATGTCGCAGGGGTAGGACGAGGGCACAAAACCGGCTGCGGCCTGCAGCAGCGCGCTCTTGTATGCCTTCTTGCGCAGATGGCGCCCCAGGCGTGTCTGTCCGAGACCGACCGCCTTCAGCGTGTCTCGCAACAGGCGCCAGTAGACCACCTTGCGCACGATATCGCGCCGCCTCCCCTCGGTGAGGCGATCGTCGGGCATCGGCTTCAGCCAGGCCGAACCTGGCGATGGCGGATCAATGAGCACGATTGCCGGCCGCTTGCCCGTTGCCTCATGGCTCAGCCGGCCGACCTCGATCGCGAACAGGCCACCCACGCATATGCCGCCGATGACTTCGGGGTGCCTGCCTGTTACCGAGGTGAAGGCTTCAAAATAGTTGGTGCCAATTTCGGCCATGGTGGAATAGGGCGTCTCGCCGAGTTCCGTGCCCATGCCGCGCACCGCCATGATCGCGTATTTCTCTTTCAGACGCCTGCTGAAGCGATTGGCGAACAAGGCCGAGCCGGTGATGCCGTGGATCATCGCGATCGGCTCCTGGCCGACGCTGCCGGACACCGGCACGATCAGCTCACGGGCCGGATGCTCCGGCACCAGCGATGCGATCAACCGGCCGAATTCGCGCGGTGTCTGCGCTTCGAGCAGGACGGAAGTCTGCAATCTCACGCCGAACCGCTTCTGCACGGCAAGCACTAGAGTCTCCGCCATCAGCGAATCGCCGCCGAGATCGAAGAAATTGTCGTCGAAGCCGACGGCCGGCACCTTCAATTCCGCGGCGAAGATGCCGGCAATCGCATGGGCCGGTCCATCGCCCGGCGGTGGCACAGGTCTAACCCGTTGTTGGACGTTCATCGGAAAAGCCCCTAACCGACGGATGTTCACTGCTAACGCTTTTACGCAGGGTGAGAGCCCCTAACAAGTGTCCTGTGCGCCGCGCGTCGAGCCGCCGCTGGCGTGCTTGTCTCGCCACGGCAACGCGGAAAGTCGCGATTTGCCGGCTCCGCAACGGCCTTTTGTCCAGTTGTGTAAGTGTTGCAAAAGCACGCAGATTTGGACATTAGTCTTGACAGAAATACAGATGTTCAATACCCGTCAGGCAATTGAACAAGCCTGCATTATGGGAGGAATGAGCGGTATGGCGTCCAATGTTTCGTTGACGGGCCTTGCCCGCGATCTCGAGGAACGCGGCAAATCGGGCAAGCCGATCCGGATCGGGCTGATCGGCTCGGGCGAAATGGGAACCGACATCGTCACCCGCGTCGCCCATATGTCGGGCATAGAGATCGGCGCGATCTCCGAGCTGAACCTGCCCGCCGCCAGCAAGGCGGTGGATATCGCCTTCCAGGAAACCGGCCATGCGCGCGAGGTATCGAACGCCTCGGCGATGACGGCCGCCATGGAAGCCGGCAAGGTGGCGGTGACAAACGACGCCAGCCTGGTCATCAACAACGATCTTATCGACGTCGTCATCGATGCCACCGGCGTTCCCGCCGTCGGCGCCGAAATCGGCTTGCGCGCCATGGAGCACGGCAAGCATCTGGTGATGATGAACGTCGAGGCCGACGTCACCATCGGCGCCTATCTCAAGAGCGAAGCCGACCGGCTCGGCGTCACCTATTCGCTCGGCGCCGGCGACGAACCCTCCTCCTGCATGGAACTGATCGAATTCGTTTCGGCCATGGGCCACCCGATCGTCGCCGCCGGCAAGGGCAAGAACAATCCGCTCAACATCGACGCCACGCCGCCCGCCTATGAGGAAGAGGCCAGGCGCCGGCACATGAATGTGCGCATGCTGGTGGAGTTCGTCGACGGCTCCAAGACCATGGTCGAGATGGCGGCGATCGCCAACGCCACCGGGCTGGTGCCCGACAAAGCCGGCATGCATGGCCCGGCCGCGACGCTCGGCGAATTGAACAAGGTGCTGGTACCGCAGAAGGATGGCGGCGTGCTGTCGAGGGTCGGTGTCGTCGACTATTCGATCGGCAAGGGTGTCGCACCCGGTGTCTTCGTCGTCGCCGACATGTCGCATCCGCGCATTTCGGAGCGCATGGAAGATTTGAAGATGGGCAAGGGCCCGTACTTCACCTTCCATCGTCCCTATCACCTGACCTCGCTCGAAGTGCCGCTGACCTGCGCCCGCGTCGTGCTCTACGGCAAGGCCGACATGGTGCCGCTGGCCAAGCCGGTAGCTGAAGTGGCCGCCGTGGCCAAGAAGGACATGCAGCCCGGCGAGAAGCTCGATGCGATCGGCGAATATTGCTACCGCGCGTGGATCATGACTGCACCGGAAGCGCATGCCGCGAGGGCCATTCCCTGCGGCTTGCTGCAGGGCGGGTCGGTTACGGCGCCGATCAAGAAGGGTGAGCTCATCACCTACGCCAATGCCGCCCCGGCAGCGGGGTCCAAGATCGCCGAACTGCGCGCCCGTCAGGACAAGCTCGTCTACGGAACCGTGGAGGCGTAACCATGGCCAGAGCCAGCAAAGCCGTCGCGGACAGCCGCGCCAACCTGCCCTTCGTCTATCGCCAGTACAGCGCCGAGCAGCTGAAGCAGGTGCTCTACAAGATGTACCTGATCCGCCGCTTCGAGGAGGGCGCGGAAGAAAGCTACACGCGCGGCCTCATCCACGGCACCATGCATCTGTCGATCGGCCAGGAGGCGAGCGCCATGGGCATCTGCATGCCGCTTGGCGAGGACGACCAGATCACCTCGACCCATCGCGGCCACGGCCACTGCATCGCCAAGGGCGCCGAGGTGAAGCGCATGTTCGCGGAATTCTTCGGCAAGACCACCGGCTATTGCAAGGGCCGCGGCGGTTCGATGCACATCGCCGATGTCGCCAAGGGAAATCTCGGCGCCAATGGCATTGTCGGCGGCGGCATTCCGATCGCCGTCGGCGCCGCGCTCTCCGCCAAGATGATGAAGACCGGCAAGGTTGTCGTCTCCTTCTTCGGCGACGGAGCCAACAATGAAGGCGCCTTCCACGAGGCGCTCAACATGGCGGCGGTCTGGAAACTGCCCGTTATTTTCGTTTGCGAGAACAATGGCTACGGCATGTCGACGTCGACTGCCCGGTCCACCGCGGTCAAGAACATCGCCGACCGCGCCGCCGCCTATTCGATGCCGGGCGTCATCGTCAACGGCAACATCTTCTCCGAGGTCGCCGAGGCTTCGTACAAGGCGATCGAGCGGGCACGAGCGGGTGAGGGGCCGACGCTGATCGAGTCCAAGACCTATCGCCATCGCGGCCATTCCAAGAGCGACCGCAATCGCTACCGGACCAAGGAAGAGATCGAGGACTGGATGTCGAACCGCGATCCGATCACGCTGTTCGAGAACGAATTGCGGGAATTCGGATTCATCGACGACACGGGCATCGAAGCCATCCGCGAGGTGGTGGCGCGGGAGATCGCCGACGGCATCGAGTTCGCCAAGGGGAGCCCGTCGCCTGACGTCAGCGAGACCGGCAATTACGTGTATACGGAGCAGGCGTGATGGACGCGATGGTGCGTGAACTGAGCTACGCCCAGGCGATCCAGGAAGCCATGGCGATCGCCATGGACATGGACGAGCGCGTCTTCCTGATGGGCGAGGACATCGGCGTCTATGGCGGTGCCTTCCAGGTGACCGGCGACCTCGTCGATCGTTACGGCGCGGACCGGGTGCTGGACACGCCGATTTCCGAACTGGGCGGTGCGGGGGTCGCTGTCGGCGCCGCGCTGACCGGCATGCGGCCGATCTTCGAATTCCAGTTCTCCGATTTCGCCACGCTGGCGATGGAGCAGATCGTCAACCAGGCTGCCAAGATGCGCTTCATGCTGGGCGGCGAGGTTTCGGTGCCCGTCGTGATGCGCTTTCCCGCCGGCTCCGGTACCGGTGCCGCCGCGCAGCACAGCCAGAGCCTGGAAGCTTGGCTTGGCCACGTGCCGGGCCTGAAGGTTATCCAGCCGGCGACGCCCCATGATGCCAAGGGCATGCTTCTGGCTGCGGTCGCCGATCCCGATCCGGTGATGATCTTCGAGCACAAGCTGCTCTACAAGATGAAGGGCCCGGTGCCCGAAGGCTATTACACCGTGCCGATCGGCAAGGCAGATATCCGCCGCGAGGGCCGTGATCTCACCATCGTCGCCACCTCGATCATGGTGCAGAAGGCGCTCGACGCCGCTGCCGCGCTGGAGGCCGAAGGCATCGACGTCGAAGTCGTGGACCTCCGGACCATCCGGCCGATGGACAAGCAGACCGTTATCGACAGCGTCAAGAAGACCTCGCGGCTGATATGCGTCTATGAAGCGGTCAAGACGCTGGGCATCGGCGCCGAGGTCAGCGCCATGATCGCCGAAAGCGAGGCGTTCGACTATCTCGATGCGCCGATCGTGCGGCTGGGCGGTGCGGAAACGCCGATCCCCTACAATCCGGAGCTGGAAAAAGCGACGGTGCCGCAGGTTCCCGACATCGTCACCGCCGCGCGCGACCTCGTCAAAGGGGTTCGCTGATCCATGCCGACCGAAGTCATTCTTCCCAAGGTCGACATGGATATGGCGACCGGACAGATTTCGCGCTGGTTCGCCGAGGAAGGCGCCACGGTCAAGAAGGGCGACGTGCTGTTCGAGATCGAGACCGACAAGGCCGCGATGGAGATCGACGCTCCGGCCAGCGGTGTGTTGCGCGACGTGACCGGCAAGGAAGGAGTCGATATCGCGGTCGGATCGGCGGTGGCTTGGATTTATGCTGACGGCGAGGCTTATAAGGACAAGGCGCCAATCTCACCCCTTGAGGGGGAGATGTCGACGAAGTCGACAGAGGGGGTTGCCTCAGAAGGCACCGCCCTCGCGCTGAGTCCGGTCGAACCGACCCCACCCGACCGGCGTTTGGCCGACCACCCTCCCCTCAAGGGGGAGGGGAAAACCCGCGCTACACCCTTGGCGCGTCGATTGGCTCGTGAAGCAGGACTGAATCTCTCCGGCATATCAGGCACAGGCCCACATGGCCGCGTCGTAAAGGCGGATATCGATGCGGTACTCTCCTCCCCCCTCGAGGGGGAGGTGTCCGCGAAGCGGACGGAGGGGGTCGCCTCAGGAGGCACCGCTTTTGCGCCGAGCCCCGTCGAAGCGACCCCACCCGACCGGCCTTCGGCCGGCCACCCTCCCCTCAAGGGAGAAGGGGACGTGATGAAACTGTTCGAGGAAGGCTCCTACGAACTCGTTCCGCACGACAATATGCGCAAGACCATCGCGCGGCGCCTGGTCGAAGCAAAAACCACCATCCCGCATTTCTATCTGACGCTCGACTGCGAACTCGACGCGCTGCTGGCTTTACGCACTCAGCTCAATGCCGCGGCACCGGTGAAAAAGACCGACAAGGGTGAGGCGCCCGTCTACAAGCTGTCGGTCAACGACATGGTCATCAAGGCGATGGCGATGGCCTTGAAGGCGGTGCCGGATGCCAATGCCTCATGGACCGAGAGCGCCATGGTCAAGCACAGGCATGCCGATGTCGGCGTCGCCGTTTCGATCCCCGGTGGCCTGATCACGCCGATCATCCGGCATGCCGCCGAAAAGACGCTGTCGGTCATCTCCAACGAGATGAAGGACCTGGCCAGCCGCGCCCGCAGCCGCAAGCTGAAGCCGGAAGAATATCAAGGCGGCACGACGGCCGTTTCCAATCTCGGCATGTTCGGCATCAAGGACTTTGCCGCCGTCATCAACCCGCCGCATGCGACGATCCTGGCGGTCGGCGCCGGCGAGGAGCGGGCGGTGGTCAGGAACGGCGAGATCAAGATCGCCACCGTGATGTCGGTGACGCTGTCGACTGACCATCGTGCGGTTGATGGCGCGCTGGGGGCCGAACTGCTGGTCGCCTTCAAGAAGCTGATCGAGAATCCGATGGGCATGCTGGTCTAGGCTCCTGCCGTAAGCCGGCGCCAATGATGCGCCGGCTTATGATGAAACGACTTGTCAGGCACCGAACCTTGACCCATGTTCTCTGGTGATCGCGACCAAGGGAGGCCAACATGCCTGCATTCGACCCGTCTGACGTCAAAACCTTGTTCGGCAGGGTCATGGGCGCGTCGCCTTCCGACATCAAGCTGGTGGCGCAGCGCCTGCACGATCATGCTTTCGAGCCACGCATGTCGGCGGAAGAGACAAGGCAGCTTGTCGTCAGCCTAGGCTATGACAGCCTCGATGCGTTCTGCAGTGATATCGGCCTGCCCGCGCATATCGCCGAGCGCTGGAGCCGTTTTGGCGTTTCGGGCGAGATGAAGCAGGTGTTCACCCTGCTGGCGGGGCAGCGCAGACGCGTGGCCGAAGCGATCGCCGAATTCGAATCCATGACCCATGTCGGCGTCGAGGATTTTTTGCGCGAGCGCGGGTTGATTTAAACCCAGGCATCTCAGCCGGCCTTGGCTAGCAGCGCCATAGCGGTGTCGCTGTCGGTGATCAGCACATTGGTGTTGACAGCCTTGAGCGCGGCGAGGATTGCCGCCACCTTGCGCTTTCCGCCGGCGGCCAGCACGACATTCGGCACATGGGCGACAACATCGAGGTCGATCGCCATGACGCGCCGGTTGACTTCGTGATCGACGAGCCTGCCGGCGGCATCGACGAAATAGCATAGCATGTTGGCGACCGCGCCTTTTGCCTTCAAGGGTGTAATCAGCGATGACGGCACGATGTCATGCCGAAAGATGGTGGCATCGGGCGATATGTCGCCGACGGTGAGCAATGCGATGTCGGCCGCCGCGGCGCGCCGGCGCACATCCTGCAGCGTCGGCTGCGCCCACAGGAGATCGCGCAGCGAGGGGTCGTCCACCATCACCGGCGCCGTGATCTGATAGCTGTCCACCTCGAACACATCGGCGACCTTGGCGGCCACGATCGACGGGTTGATCCATTGCGAATGCGGCAGGCTGCCGACAAGCGCCACCACCGAGGCGCGCTTCAAGTGCCGGCGGGCGAGGAAACCCAGGCTGGCGTGCAGTGTGGCGCCACCGCCGATCGCCAGCGTCATGCCATCCTGCATCTGCTCGCCGAGATAGGCCGCCACGGCGTGGCCGATGGCCTTCTCCAGATGGTCGTGAACCGAAGGTGTCGGGATGACGACGGCGGCGTTGAGGCCCCAGCGTTTTTCCAGTTCCCGCTCAAGCGCCACCTGTTCGGCTGTCGGCGCGTTGATCATGGTAACGACGATGCCCTCGGCGGTACAGGCGGCCAGCGTACGCATGACCTTCACCCTGGAGACATCGAGCTTTTCGGCGATCTGCTCCTGCGTGAAGCCCTCGACATAATAGAGCCATGCCGTCTTGACGCTGAGGTCCGACGAGACCATCGGCAGGCGAGCCGGTGCGGGCTTTTGCGTGGGCATGGATGTCGTCCCTCATGTGTCATGGCCGACGGTTGTCCTCATCCGGCAAGGCCGCTCTTACGTCAATCGGATGCCGGGTTCGCGGCAGGCCGATTATCGCACAGCTGTGATCATTTGTAATTGACATCGTACATATGAACATATTTTGTTGGTTTCACGCGCTGTGTCATCCACCAGTCATATGCGCCGTGCAGGGAGGAAGAGACGGGGTGCTGGCCAGGGGCCAGACCGGTCATGCACAGACAAGACAGGAGGTCTCATGAAGACGCTATTCATCCAGCTGCTGGCCAGCCAGCTGGCGCTCGCGGCAACTTTGTTTGCCGGCGTGGCAAATGCCGAAACACTGACGCTCTACACATCCCAGCCCGAGGCAGACGCAGCCAAGACCGTGGATGCCTTCAAGAAGGCACAGCCCGGCATCGACGTCACCATCTATCGCTCCGGAACCAGCGACATCCTGACCAAGATGGCGGCCGAGTTCGCCGCAGGCAGCCCGCAGCCCGACGTGCTGCTGATCGCCGACGCGGTGTCGATGGAACTGCTGAAGAAGGACGACCGGCTGCTGGCCTATCCCGAGGCCAAGCTCGACGGCATCGAGGCGGATGCCTATGACGCCGACAAGACTTATTTCGGCAGCAAGCTGATCACTACCGGCATCGTCTACAACACCGCTGCCGCCGAAAAGCCGCAGCATTGGGCGGACCTCGCCAAGCCGGCCTATGCCGATGGCCTGGTCATGCCGAGCCCGCTCTATTCCGGTGCCGCCGCCTACCTGCTTTCGGGCTTCGCCGGCGACAGCAATTATGGCTGGGATTTCTTCCAGAAGCTGAAGACCAACAACACCGTCAGCGTCCGCGGCAATGGCGCGGTGCTGAAGTCGGTGGCGTCGGGCGAGAAGCCCTATGGCATCCTCGTCGATTTCATGGCGATGAACGCCAAGAAGAAGGGTTCGCCTGTCGAATTCGTGTTCCCCTCGGAGGGCGTGCCCGCCGTGACCGAACCGGTGGCCATCATGAAGACCGCCAAGAACGTCGACGGTGCGAAAAAATTCGTCGACTTCATTCTGTCCGATGAAGGCCAGAAGCTGGCGCTGTCGATGGGTTACCTGCCGGCACGCGCCTCGGTCGGTCGTCCCGACTGGCTGCCGGAAGGCGTCAAGGTCAAGGTGATGCCGTTCGACACCAAGGCGATCGTCGCCGAGACCGACGCCGACAAGGCGAAGTTCCAGGACCTGTTCGGCGGCTGAGCCGTCGATCCCCGCGAGATGCCGTCTCGACGGCATCTCGTCAGTTCCGGTGAGCCCGGCCGCCCCGCTGACCGATCCCAGGAAACGCAATCATGCCGACACGTATCAGGGAGAGCCGGGGCCAGGAAATGGTCCTGACGGCGGTGGTGGCCGTCGTCATCGTCCTGCTTTCGCTGCTGCCCATGCTGCGCCTCGTTAAGGAGATCGTGGCACCCGGCGGTGTCTTGTCGACGGTGGCCGTGGAGGCCGGGCTGAGAAGCCCGGCAACCTGGATCGCGACATGGCATACACTGGTCGTCGGCATCGGCGGCACTCTTCTGGCGGTGCTGTCGGGAACGCTGGTGGCCGTGCTTGTCTCGCTGACCGACATACGCGGCCGAAGCGCCCTGGTGCTCTGCTACGTCATGCCGCTGATGATCGCGCCGCAGGTGACGGCGCTGGCCTGGCTGCAACTGTTCGGCCCTGCCAGCCCATTCCTCAAGCTTTTCGGAGCGGCGCCGCCGCTCGGCACGAAAAACCCGCTCTACTCGACCTCGGGCATCATCCTGCTGCTTGGCGTCCAATACGGGCCGCTGGTCTTCCTGCTGGTGCGTGCAGGCCTGCGCAAGCTGCCGCGCGAACTAGTCGAGGCGGCGCGCGCCGGCGGTGCGAATTGGTTCACCGTACTGATCACCATCGTGCTGCCCTTGATGACGCCGTCGATCATGGCGGCGGCCGCGCTTGCCTTCGTCTCCTGCGTCGGCAATTTCGGCATTCCGGCCTTTCTCGGCATCCCCGCCAACTACCTGGTGCTGCCGACGCTCATCTATCAGAAGCTGGCCGGCGGGGGGCCGGCGGTACTCGGCGAGACCGCGTTCCTGTCGGTGCTGATCGGCATCATCGCCATGGCCGGCATTCTTGCCCAGGAGGTGATGAGCCGCCGCCGCGACTACCGCATCTCCTCGACGTCGCTGCCGGCCGAACCTTATGAACTGGGCCGCTGGCGGCCGGTCGTCCAGGCCGGGATGTGGTTGCTCATCGTGCTGGTGCTGGTCCTGCCGCTGTTCGGGCTGGTGCTGACGTCGCTGGTGCCGGGCTACGGCATCGCGCTCACCGCCAAGACGGCGACGCTCGACAATTACCGTTTCGTGCTGTTCGAGCATGATGCCGCCAGCCGCGCCTTCTTCAACAGTTTCTGGCTGTCGATCGCTGCCGCTTTCTTCGCGGTCCTCGTCGCCGTGCCGATCGGCTATCTCATCGCTTGGGGCAAGCAGCGCTGGGTGCGGCTGCTCAATCTTTCAGTCGAACTGCCGTATGCCTTGCCCGGCGTGGTGCTGGCGATCGCCTCGCTGCTCTTGTTCCTGCGCCCCATCCCGCTGACAGGCGTCCAGCTCTACAACACCGTCTGGATCATCCTCTATGCCTATCTCGCCCGCTTCCTGGTACTGGCCTTGCGGCCGACCATCAGCGGCTATCACCAGATCGACCGGGCACTCGAAGAAGCTGCACAGGTGGCGGGCGCCGGCCTGTTCACGCGCATGCGCACCATCGTCTTTCCGCTGGTCGCGCCGGCGGCGATCGCCGGCGGCCTGCTGATCTTCATGACGGCCCTCAGCGAACTCACCGTCTCGGCGCTGCTGTGGTCGTCGGGTTCCGAGACCATCGGCGTTGTCATGTTTTCCTTCGAGCAGGGCGGCGATTCCAACTACGCGGCGGCGATGTCGGTCATCACGGTCGCGGTCACCTTCGTGCTGATGCTGGTGACCAACCTGCTTGCCCCTCATCTTCCGAGCGGAGTTCTGCCATGGCGCGATTGACCCTGGACCATGTGACCAAGAGCTTCGCCGATTTCGACGCCGTGAAGGATGTCTCGATCGACGTCGCCGACGGCGAGTTTCTGGCGGTGCTCGGCCCCTCCGGCTGTGGCAAGACGACATTGCTGCGGCTGGTCGCCGGTTTCGAAAAGGTGACCTCGGGCGAAATCCGCATCGGCAGCGATGTCGTGTCGAACAGCGGCGGCAGCGTCGCGCCGGAAAAGCGGCGCGTCGGCATCGTCTTCCAGAATTATGCGCTGTGGCCGCATATGAGCGTCGCCGAGAATATCGGCTATGCGCTGAAGGTGGCCAAGCTCGACAAGGCGGTTGCGCGCCAAAAAGTGGAAGACGCGCTCGCCCTTGTCAATCTTCAGGGTCTGGGCGAGCGCCGGCCCGCCAATCTTTCCGGCGGCCAGCGCCAGCGGGTGGCCTTGGCGCGTTGCCTGGTGGCGACACCTTCGCTGGTGCTGTTCGACGAGCCGCTCGCCAATCTCGACGTCCATCTCAGGGCCTCGATGGAGGACGAGTTCGCCGCCTTCCACAAGCGCACCGGCACGACCATCGTCTACATAACCCATGACCAGGCCGAGGCGATGGCGCTGGCCGACCGCATCGCGGTGATGGACCATGGACGCTTGGCGCAGCTCGCCACCCCGCGTGAACTCTATCATAAGCCGGCAAATGAAATGGTCGCCTCCTTCATTTCGCAAGGCATTCTGCTTCCGGCGGACGTGTTGGCCAGCGAGGACAACGGCCATTGCAAGGTCCGGGTTCTCGGAACCGAGCTGGTGGTCCGTTGCCGGCCTGGCGAGCGGCCGCGCGCCGGCGCCAAGATCTGCTGCCGCTCCGCCGATATCGAGCTTTCGGCCGATGCCTCGGGCTTCGATGGTCTCGTCAAGCGGGCGATCTACCAGGGCGGCGCGGCGCGGATTGAATTCGCGCCGACCGCTGGTCCCGACCTCACCTTGCATTTCGAGCAGCCCGACCCGGTTGCGCTGGAGAACGGGGCGCAAGCGCGTCTGCGCATAAAATCCGGCTGGCTGATCCCGGCGGCGGGGACGGCCTCGTGATGATGCTGGACCTTGCCGGCGGCTTCGGAGAAAAGGGCCGCACCAGCCTCGCCGTCAACAGCGGCGACGATCGCATCCTGCTCGATGTCGGCATCAAGGTCGGCGCTTCCGGGGCGGAATACTATCCAGCGCTCAACGGGTCGAGCGACGACATCGATGCTGTTTTTGTTTCACATGCCCATGAGGATCATGTCGGCGCGCTGAGCTGGCTGTTGTCGCGGGGCTATAGCGGCCCGATCTTCATGACGGCGGAGACCCGTGCCGAGGCGCCGGCCACGCTTGCCGCCTATGCCGAGCCGGAGGATTTCAGGCGATTTCCCTTGCCTGAAAACCGCATCGAACTCTTCGAACCAGGCGACACACTCACTAGCGGCAATTTCGTAGTCAGCACGGGACGTTCAGGTCATGTCGTCGGCGGGGTCTGGTTCGCCGTCGACGACGGGACAAGCCGCATCGCCTATTCGGCCGATGTGGTGCCTGACAGCAATGTGTTCGTCATGGACACGATCCCGCATTGCGATCTCCTGGTCCTCGATGCCTCCTACGGCGCGGATCCCATGCCGGGGGCTGCCCGGGCGCAGGAAATTTCCGAATGGGTGGCGCGGCATCCGCAGGGATGCCTCTTGCCGACGCCGCTGTCTGGCCGATCGCTGGAACTGATCGCGGCCTTGCCGGGGTCGTTCGCCGTCCATGCCGGCATGCGTTCGTCGCTGGAAGCGCAGATCGGCGCGACCGCGTCCCTGTTGCCGGGCATTTCCGAGTTTTTGCTTGCCCGTCTGCGAAGCGCGGCCGACTGGAGCGATGCCGACCCGCTGCCTTCGCTGCCCCTGCTGGCCAATGACGGCATGGGCGAGGCTGGCCCGTCGTCGCGCCTTTTGCCTCGCGCCGGCGATGCCGGGTTTCCGGTGCTGCTCACCGGGCATCTGCCTTTGGGCTCTCCGGGCGATCTCATGCACAAGGCCGGCCGGGCGGACTGGATACGCATGCCCACCCACCCGACACTGTCGGGCAATGTCGGCATCTGGGAGAAGGCGGGACGCCCCCCGGCGCTGGGCCATTCCTGCGCCCCCGATCTTCTTGGCGACTTGAAGAGCCATATTCCGTCGTTGCTCACGCAATGCCGTACCGGCCAACGCATCACGGTGGGGCAAGGAAGCGCATCATGAGAATCCTGATCTGCAACGATGACGGCATCGAAGCGCCGGGTCTTGCCCGTCTCGTCAATGCCGCCCTCGGGTTGAACGACGATGTCTGGGTGGTCGCGCCGGACGGCAAGCGCACCGCCGCCGGCTCGTCGCTGACCATCGCCGGGCCGCTGACGATGCGGCGCGTCAAGCCGAACTGGTATGCATGCTCGGGCACGCCCGCCGATTGCGTGGTGAGCGCCATGACTTGGCTATTCGCCGATGAACCGAAGCCTGACCTCGTATTGTCGGGCATCAATGACGGCCGCAACGTCGCCGAGGATATCGCCTATTCCGGCACGCTGGGTATTGCCCGCGAAGCGAGTTTCTGGGGCGTACCGGCGATCGGCTTTTCGCGCGTGAAAAATCCTGACTTCGGCGCTACCGACGACGAATGGCTTGGCAAGCTGATCGCCTCGCTCTGGCAATCGCGCGCCGAGTGGGCGACAGAGGGCCATTGGCTGAGCGTCAACCTGCCGACCGCGCTGCCGGCCGAAATTCGCCAGCCGCGCATCGGCCGCGACAAGATTGGCCGCACGGCCGAGGTGGTGGAAAGCGCCGGGGATCGTACGATCATCACGGTGCCGCGTGGCCGAGCCCATGCAAGCGAACCGGGGGATGAAAACGCTGCTATCGATGCGGGTTTCGTCAGCATCAACCGGCTGAACTGGTTTGGGGAAACGCGGCTGGACGACGGATTTCTGGACGGAATCCCACGCTGGCGGCAAAGCTAGCCGATCTCCTGCGCGGCATCCTCCAGATCACCAAGCTGTCAGCGGCTAAATGGCGTCAATCCGGTGCTTATGCTTGAAGCCGCCGCTATTTCATTCCACATCGGAAGAGATGAAGGATGAGACACGCGAATGGCGCCGGAATCTGCTGTGGGCCTTGGCCGCATCGCTGGTCCTGCATGCGCTTGTCGCATCGTTCTTCATCTACGGCCTGTCAAAAGCCTCACAAGAGCCCCAGCAGGAGCAACCGATAAGCGTCGCGCTCTTGCCTCCGCCCGACAAGCCAAAACCGCAGCCGCTCAAAGCCGAGAAACCGCCGGAACCGAAGGCTGAGAAGCCCCCAGAGCAGAAGGTTGAAAAGCCACCCGAACAGCCGCGCAAACAACCTGATGACACCGCTTTGAAGCGCGTTTTTCAGTATGGCGACAAAGATACCGGACCGAAGAAATCCCTGGATGGGGGGGCGGCCAAGGACAATGCGCCGTCGCCTGCAAAGGATGAGGCCTCGAAGCCTCCGGTCGTGCCCAAGTCCGCCGAGAACAAGCCTGCAGCGACGGCAAACGCGGAGCAGCGGCCGGATGCGAGCAAAGCCGATGAGAATCCGCCAACCGAGCCGACCGTCGCCAAGCCCACGCCGAGCGAGGAAAAGCAGGTCACGGAAGACGCTGATAAACAGCAGGCTGCGCCAAAAGCTTCCGATCAGCAAGCAGCCGTAGAGCCAAAGCCGTCGCCAGCCGAGAGCGACGCCAAGACCGGGGCCGCGACCGAAAAGCCCAAGGCCAAAGTCGTCAAGACGATGAAGTTCAAGTCTGAAAAAGCCCTGAAGTCCCGGGCCGGAAAAGCCACCGCCTCAAATTCCACGAACGACGCAGGTGCTGGATCACCAATGTATTCCGGTCTTCCGGGGGTTCGGAAACTCTACTCGCAGGGCGCTACCGGCGACGCGTTGGCCACGAGTTCCATGAGCGGCGTACCTCGCAGTCAGCGCGTTGCGACCCTTTGCGCCAACGTGCTGGACCAGGAGCTGCAGGGTGCCGACTATTCTCCCAAATGGCTGCCGACAATTCCGCTGAAAGCCGGCAATGTTCTCGACCGCCCCGAAGCGGCCTTCAGCACGACAACCACATGGTACCAACTGAGCTTCCGATGCGAGGTGGATGCCGATGCGACCAGGGTCCTGTCGTTCGGCTTCCGTGTCGGCTCCGAGATTCCACGCAGCGAATGGCCGCCAAACCATCCTCTTTAGCCTCTGCCACTTAGGCTGGCACACCAAGTCCAGCCAATTGCCGGCTAACTTCTTGCCAGTCGGCGCAGACGAAATCGGCACCTGCCGCCGTCAGCCGTGCGGCATGCTCGGCATAAGTATGGCCGCCGCCGGTATAGCCGATCGCCGTCATGCCGGCGGCGACCGCGCCCTGGATGCCGAAAGGCGAATCCTCGATGACGATGCAGTCGGCTGGGTTGGTCCCCATCCTGGCAGCCGCGAAAAGGAAGATGTCCGGTGCCGGCTTGCCGTTCTTGACCATCGAGGAACTGTAGATCGCATCGCCGAAGAAGCGCGCCAATCCGGTCACCGCCAGGCTGTGGTTTATGCGCTCGACGGAGGATGAGGAGGCAACGCAGCGGTCGCCGGCAAGCGTTTCCAGAAACGAGCCTATTCCAGGCGTTGGCTTCAACTCTTCGGTGAAAAGCACCTTGGTCTCGGCCCAGATATCGCCGTCGGCCGACGCGGGAAACTGATGGCCGGTCAACTCCTTGATCCTGACGATGATGTCGGCCTGTTTCATGCCGACGCACTGGGCGATGATGCCGCCGTGAACGCCAGGCATGCCATGCTTATCGTAGACACGTTCATAGGCCTTGGCGGCCAGCGGCTCGCTGTCGACGAGAACGCCGTCGCAATCGAAAATGATCAGTCTTGACGGCGCCACGCGTTTCTCCCGGCCTCTGTCAGAATTCGCACATCGCTATCGACAAAAAGTCAAATGTTCAATAGCGGGCACGCTCGGCCTCGTGGATAGGAGGTGATAAAGGCCGATTCAAAGCTGGCGCAAGACGTCGCTGGCGCGGGAGGACCCCAGCGCCCGCTGCATGGCCTGCCGCGACTGTGCGCGATCGGGCGTGATCCAGTTCGGTTCCGCCCCCAGGAAGCGGTCGAGGAAAGCCACGGCATAGGCCGGTATTTCGGTGACGTTCTCGCGATAGGACCACCAGGTGCGCAGGTCGTCGGCGCATTTGTCGATACTGGGCGCCGAGCCAAACTCCTGCTCGTAGATCGCCGAAATCACCGAGACACAGTAGTTGGTGTAGAGAAAGCCTTCCGGCCAGAAACGGATGATGTCCAGCGTGCCGGCATTCCGATCCGTTTCGATGAGCTGGGTGAGGCCGGAGATTTCTCTTGCCGGCGCCTGTTTTATCAGTTCGCGCAGGACGAGGCCGGCGGCAAAGACGATGAAATCGGCGCGGTCGATCGCGGCAAAGCGCTTCTGCGCTTCCATGACCTCGACCCAGTCGAGAAAAGCCCGGGTCAGCTTCGCCTCGTCGATTTCGAAGCGTACGCCGAATGTGTCCGAGACCACCTTGGCGCTGCCGCGGAAGGTGGCGCGGAACCAGCGCAACTGCCGCAGCCGGTGGCGCAGGTCGGGCATGAGGGCCAGTTCATCCCTGAAGGGCAGTTCCATTTCCTGTATCCCGTTTCCCCACAGGTTAGCACAGTCGTGCCCCCGCCGTAATCGCGCGGCGGCCCTGTGGATGACCGTGGTTGAGGTCAATATCATACATATTGACATTCGCGGAAACAAATGTTCTCACTTCGCTGTTGTCGTGCGCCGGTCCAAGGTGCGCCTCGACTGAGGCTTCGGGAGGAGAACCGAATGGCGATTTGGCAGTGGGGACTGCTTCTGCTGGTTATTGTGTGGGCGTTGCAGTCGCTCGGCGTCTGGCTGCAGATGCGGCACTATTCGGATGTCTTCCGGGGCGTCACCGACCAGTACAAGGACGGCTTCGTCGGAGCCGGCAATTTTCGCGGCCGATTTGCCAAGGGAACGATCGCGCTGGTCGTGGTTACGCCCGACTTGATCGTGCGCCGCATGATGGTGATGAGCGGCCGTTCCGTGTTCACCAAATTCAAGCGACATGAAGAATTCGAGGGCGTTCCCCTCGATCGACTCCGGTCCAACCCTGCGATCATGGGGGAGGGGGAACCCGGTGTGGCCGAGGCCGTGAAGCGGGCGATCGAACAGATCGACAAAGCACGGTCGGAGCCGGGGAAGAAGCCGGGTTTGGCCGGCTTGAATGTAGCAAGGGCATAGAGGAGGCCGTGCGCCGACTGGGATCAACCGGCGGGCCGGCATAAGGAGGAGAAATGTCTGTATTTTCGTTGTTGGCGCAGCATGCCGACATGGCCGTGCACAATTTGCATGTCGCGGGTGCCATGGTCTCGGATGCTGCATTGCATGGCAGGCTCGCCGTCGAGCATGCTTCCGATCATCTCGTGGTCCTGGCGCAGGCGCAGACCGACAGCGGGCCGGTCACCGCCGATCAGCTGAAGGAACAGCTGAAAAACGTGCAGCAGGAAGAGCAGCTTGGCTGGCTGACTGCCATCGGCAAGTACTTCATCGGCATTTTCCAGAAGGGCGGCGAGGTTTTCGCCGGCTTTGTCACCGGCATCATCCCGACGCTTGTGGTGCTGATGACCGCCTTTTACGCCGTCACCGAACTGGTCGGCGAAGAGCGGGTCCACGGTCTGGCACGTGGTGCTGGCCGCATCGCGCTGACCCGCTATACCGTGCTGCCGCTGCTGGCGGTGTTCTTCCTCACCAACCCGATGGCTTACACCTTCGGCTCGTTCCTGGAAGAAAAGCACAAGCCGGCCTTCTATGACGCGGCCGTGTCCTACGTGCATCCGCCGCTCGGCCTCTTTCCGCACATCAACCCTGGCGAATATTTCGTCTGGGGAGGCATGCTCGTGGCCTTGCTCGATCTCGAGAAGCGCGGCGTCATCGCCGCCGGCTACCATGTCAAGGTTGCCATCTGGTACGCCATCGTCGGCCTCGTCGTCATCCTGCTCAAGGGCATGCTGACCGAGCGCATCACCGCCATCATGGCACGCCGCCAGGGCGTCGAGCTGTAAGGGCGGGGAGGACATCATGGCCAAGACATACAAAGCCGTACGGATCACCCGGGGCAAAACAGGGTGGGGCGGTCCGCTTGTGATCGAGCCGACCGAACAGCGCAGCAAGGTTGTTTCCGTCACCGGTGGAGGCATTCATCCGGTGGCGCAGCTCATCGCCGATATGACCGGCGCTGAAGCCGTCGACGGCTTCAAGGCGCCGCCGATCGAAAGCGAAATGGCGGTTGTCGTCGTCGACTGCGGCGGCACCGCACGATGCGGCGTCTATCCGCGCAAGCGTATCCCGACCGTCAACCTGACGCCGGTCGGACAGTCCGGGCCGCTCGCCCAGTTCATCACCGAGGATATCTATGTTTCGGGCGTCAAGCCGGCCGACGTCACAATGGCGGACGGGTCCGAGGCGGTCACGACTGCAGGGGGAGCAGCATCGATGGGTTCGACCAACAACACAGCGACGCCGACGGCGCTGCCCAGCGAGGGTGGCCTGATCGGTTTCATCAGCACGATCGGCCGCGTCATGGGTCGTGTCGTCGGCATCTTCTTCAATGCCGGCCGCCGCACCATCGACCAGGTCATCCGCAACGTGCTGCCATTCATGGCCTTCGTGACCATGCTCATCGGTCTGATCCTGTATACCGGCGTCGGTGACGTGCTGGCGCAGCCGATGGGTCCGCTGGCCAACAATATCGTCGGCCTGCTGATCATCTCGGCTATTTGCGGCCTGCCGTTCCTGTCGCCCATCCTGGGGCCAGGCGCTGTCATCGCGCAGGTTATCGGCGTCGCCATCATCGGCCCGCAGATTGCCAACGGTACGATCTCTCCGGCGATGGCGCTGCCGGCTCTGTTTGCCTACAACACCCAGGTGGGCTGCGACTTCGTTCCCGTCGGCCTCGCACTGGGTGAAGCCAAGCCGAAAACCATCGAAATCGGCGTGCCGGCGGTGCTCATCAGCCGCCAGATCATGGGTCCGGTCTCGGTGCTGATCGCCTGGGTCGTTTCCCTGATCGTGTTCTAAACACCAGAAATAACGAGGTTCGCCATATGTCGGTTCTTCTCAAGACACGGGTCACGGCAATAGGACCCGAAGTGGCGGACCTCGCCGAGGGCGGCGTGGTCATCCTGTTCGCGGATGGCTCGCCACCGGAGCTTGCCGAGGTCTCGGTGCTCCACAAGGCCGAGATCGGACCTAGCGACGGCGCGCCTGAAAAGGGCGCGTCGATCACCCTTGGCCCGGTTTCGGCTGTCATAACCGCCGTCGGCTCCAGCGCCTGGAGCAAGGTGCTCGAGATGGGCCACGTCGTCATCTCGTTCAACGGCGCCACCGAGGCCGAAAGGCCGGGCGAGATCTGCGCATCGCAGGTCGATACGCAAGCCCTCGTGGCAGCGCTGAAGACAGACGCGATCATCACCATCGCCGCCTGAAAGCATTCGCGCCCAGCCAGTCTGGCTTTGGCGCCCAAAAAAGCAGAGTATTTGCCATGGAACGCTCGACCATCGTCAGAGTGCATGAAGGTTTGCACGCCCGTCCCGCCACGCGCTTCGTCAAGCTCGCCAAGGCTTTCGAATCCGACGTCGAACTGGTCAAGGACGGCAAGGCGGTCAGTGCCAAGAGCTCGGTCAAGCTGATGCTGCTGGCGGTCAAGGAAAACCAGGAAGTCACCGTGCGGGCGAACGGCGCCGACGCCATCGAGGCGATCGAGGCGCTGATCGGCTATCTCGAGAACCCCAAGGCGGGTCTCGACGACGAAGACACCCACGCTCCAGCCACTGACCAGGGCAAGGAAGCGGCGCCCGCGCCAGGGCCCCGGTCCGCGCCGGCTGCATCAGGCGAAGCAAGCAGTGGTTTGCGCGGTGTCGCCGCAAGCGAGGGCGTCGCTATCGGGCCGGCTTTTGCACATTTCCCGCCTGACATCGCCGGGCAGGGCCGGATGCTGCAGGCCGATGAGATCGCCGGCGAGATCGACAGGTTTCGCGCCGCCGTCGCCGCCGTCCAGGCACGCATGGACCGGGCCTTGGCGCAGGATGGTCTGTCGGCCGGTGACCGCGGCATCGTCGCGGCGCTGAGGGATATCGCCGCCGACGACAGCCTGACCGGCGAGGCCGAGAAGGCAATCAAGGGCGGCAATGACGCGGTTTCGGCCGCGATCACCGCCGCCTCCACCATCGCCGCCGACTTCAGCGCCGTCGACGATCATTATCTCAATGCGCGGGCGGACGATGTCCATGCGGTCGGACGGCAGATCAGCCTAGTGCTGCTTGGCCAGGACGACGTCAGCCTCGAGAACATCCCGCAAGGTGCGATCCTGATCGCCGATGATATCGGGGCCTGGGATCTGGCGCGGGCGCCGCTGAAACGCATCGGCGGCGTGGTGTGCGGCCATGGCGGCGCCACCTCGCACATCGCCATCATCGCCCGCTCGCATGGCATTCCGGCGGTGCTCGGCCTTGGCGACCGGATCCACCTCTTGCGCACGGCACAAGAGGTGGCGCTCGACGGCAACAGCGGCCAGGTGATCATCGACCCCGATGCGGCGACGCGCGCCGATTTCGCCGGTCGTGTCCAAGCGGCGGCGAAGGAGCGTGCCGGCCTGACGGCTTTCAAGACGGTGACGCCGAAGCTGGCGGACGGCAGGGTCATCGAGGTCGCGGCCAATATCGGCTCGCTGGAAGAGATCGAGGCAGCGCAAGAGGCCGGCGCCATGGGTGTCGGCCTGTTCCGCACCGAGCTCCTGTTCATGCGCCATATGCACCTTCCGTCGGAGGACATGCAGGCCGAGACCTATGCGGCGCTGGCCAAGGCCTTCGCACCCTATCCGGTCATCGTGCGCACGCTCGACATCGGCGGCGACAAGCCGATTGCCGGCATCGAGTTCCCCGACGAGGAGAACCCCTTCCTCGGTTGGCGCGGCATCCGCATGTGCCTCGACCGGCCCGATATCTTCAAGCGCCAGCTCAGGGCGCTGCTGAGGGCGGCCGTGCACGGCAACATCAAGGTGATGCTGCCGATGGTCTCCGATCTTGGCGAGGTGCGGCAGACGCGCGTTCTTGTCGCCGAATGCGCCGCCGAACTCAAGGCCGAAGGCGTGCCGCATGCGACGTTCGATCTCGGCGTGATGATCGAAACCCCGGCCGCCGTGCTGATCGCCCCGGCACTGGCCAAGGAAGTGGCTTTCTTCTCGATCGGCACCAACGACCTGACCCAGTACATCATGGCGGCCGATCGGCTCAACCCGACCGTTGCGAAGCTCAACGACGTCACCAATCCGGCGGTCATGTCGGCGATCGGGCTGACGGCCAAGGCCGGCGTCGCCGCCGGCATCATGGTCGGCATGTGCGGCGAAGCGGCGGGCCGGCCGGATCTCATTCCGGCCTTCCTGGAGATGGGCCTGACCGAGCTGTCGATGAGCCCGGCCTCGATCCAGCGCGCCAAGAAGACGATCACGGCGATGGCAGCCGGGGAGTAGTTCCCGCAATCGCCGCCGGAGCTTACGGCAGATGCGCAAGCAAGGTGGCGAACACAGGTGCCAATTCATCGACCGGGCTCGCCTTGGCGCAGGCTTGGGCAATGCGCTCATGGCGTATGTCGGCCGCCAGAATCGCGATTTCCAGCATGTCGGGCTCCGGCGCGCCGTCACGACCGGTGGTCGCCAGGCCGCAGGCCAGGACGACCGGCGCCAGGCAGCTTACGTCGAGCGCCTGGCCGCCGGCAGCGCTCGTTTCCGGCGCGGCTTCGCCAAAGCGGACCGGACGCTGGTTGAGCAACTCGACCAGCAGTGCCGCGCAGATGGCCGCGATGGCCTGCAGTCCGGCACCCGGCGCGGCCAGCGCAGCCAACAATTCGCCATGGCGCTTGCGCATGGCCGCGTGGACGGCGGCGAAACCGGCTTCATGGATACGGGCGTGGTCGATCTTCAGCCCGGCAAGCACTGCCTTGGTCAGATAGTACATGTCGCGCCGGAACAGGCGCTCGGCGCTCAATTGCTGGTCTTCGTCACCGGCCGGGAAATAGGTGGCGAGGCCTTTTACGGTCGTTCCGTCCACTCTTATCGGGCGCTCGTGCGGGACGAAGGATTCGGCGATCGACAGCGCTTCGTCGACGGCACTCGCGGCATGGCTGAGCAGGCCTTCGATGCCTTTGCCCGGAAATGGCGGCAGATGGCTGGTTGCTTCGCGCAGCAGGCTGGCCTCGCTGGCGCCGTCATGGCGGCTCTGGCGGATGATGTCGCGGACTTCCCGCAGCCGGTCCTTGAGGTTGACGCGGACATCTTCGGAGATTTGTCGGAGCATCGCGGTTAGCCTCGAATGTGCCGTGCGGCGCCACCTGCGACGGGCACCACCGACTCTACATTGTTCCTATCGATTGGTAGATCAATAGGCGATACTAGACCAGCATGCAGAATCGGCGACGGCGCACTCGTCCGCCGCGGGGGAGGGATGATTGGCCAGGGGACGACAAATCGTGGAAAGACGGCCCGAGGAAAGGCGGACCGACGAAAGGCGGGCAGGAGCGGAAGCGACCGAGCAGATCGTCAGCGAGAGCCGCACGGACCGCCTCAGGATCCGCGCCGCCTGGATGTATTTCGTCGAGCAGATGACGCAGAACGAGATCGCCGATGTGCTCGGCGTCGGCCGCGTCACCATCGTGCGCATGCTGGCGGAGGCGCGGTCGCGCAACGAGGTCAAGATCACCATCGAGAGCGAGCTTCTAGAGATCGTGCGGCTGGAGCGCGCGCTGGAAAAGACCTTCGGCCTCCAGCAGGCGCTGGTGGCGCCGCTGACGGCGGCCAGTGCCGATCCGATCCCGGCAATAGCCGCCAAGACCGGCATGTTCCTGTCCGACGCTATGAAATCCGGCATGCAGGTCGGTGTCGGCTGGGGCAATACGCTGTTCCACACCTTGCCGTTCATCAGCGCCAAATCGCTGACCGATTTCAAGGTGATTTCGCTGCTTGGCGGCGTCGGCGTCGCGCGCCGGGTCAACCCGGCCGAGTTCGCCTGGCGCTTCGCCCAGATCTTCCAGGGCGACGGCTATCTGATGCCGACGCCAGCCGTCGTCGACAGCGTCGAGACCAAGATCGCGCTGATCGAACGCTGCGGCCTGCAGGAGGTTTTTGAAATGGCCGACGCGCTCGACGCCGTTCTGCTGAGTGTCGGCGGGATCGCTTCGGCCACCACCTTCTCGCGCGGCGGCTTCCTCAGGGAAGCGGACCGGGAGGCGCTGCTGGCGCGCGGCGCCGTCGGGGACCTCCTGTTCCACTTCTACGACCGCAATGGCGATCTGGTCGATCATCCCGTCAACAACCATGTGATGTCGGTGGATGTCGACCGGCTGCGCAAGGCGCCAATCCGCATTCTGACCTCCGGCGGCGCGGAGAAGACCGACGCCCTGCTCGGCGCAATGAACCTGATTGCGCCCACAATCCTGATCACCGACGAGGAGAGTGCAAGGCGGATTCTGGCGGCGGTCAGCGAAAGCTGAAGGACCCCATCGTATAGTCCGGCCAGGCCTTATGCTCATCGAAGACAGCGGCGAGGTCAGGCGTGTCGGCCAATATCCCACCCATCACCAGTGCCGTCGCGATGCCGACGCCATTGCCGCCTGCAATATCGTGTTCGACGCTGTCGCCGACGCAGACCACGCTGCCGCGCTTTGGTTCGCCGGCGAGCGCGAGCGCCGCTTCGAAGATCGCCGGGCCGGGCTTGCCGATGCGGGTGACGCTGCCGCCCAGGCTCTCGTAAAGATCGGCGATCTCGCCGGCGCCGAAGCGGGGCCCGACCGCCGTCAGCATGATCTTGTCGGGATTGGTGCAGAAGCATGGCACTTTTCGCGCCGCCGCCGGGGCCAGCAAGCGGCGATAATGCTCGAGGTCGTAGCGGTCGCCCTCGCTGGCCGCGATCAGTACCAGGTTGGCGGTATCGCCGGTTCCGGTCAATACAAAAGGCAGGCCCTCGATCGCTGTGCGGTCATTATCGCGGCTGATCAACAGGCAGTTCGTGCCGGGGCGCAACGCTCCGGTCGCCGCCATTTCGTGGAAGGATCGCCACGCCACCTCGCCGGAGGAAACGAAATGATCCCAGCTTCCGGGCTCGAAGCCGAGCCTCAGCAAACGGTCTTCGTTGGGCTTGGCGCGCCTGCCGGAGTTGGAGACCAGCACCACGGTCTTTCCGGCGCGCTTCAGTGCCGCCAAGGCCACCACCGCACCGGGATAGGGGGCCGAGCCGTCATGCAGCACGCCGAACTGGTCGACCAGGAAGACCTGGTAGCGCTCCTCCAGCGGTCCGATGCCGTCGAGGCGTTCAGCCAGTTTCCCGCTCATAGCAGCCCCGCCTCGTTCGCACCCTTCAACGCCAGGCGCGCCGCTCCGGCAGCGGCCTCGTCCGACAAAGCCGGCAAGAACGCAACGCCGAGCTTACGCTGCCGGATCGCGCTCCACGCCGGATTTGCCGCGCCGCCGCCGACGCTGCGCACCGAAGTCAGCGCCGGCGCGCCGAGCTCGCCAAGCCGGCGATAGCCGAGCGCTTCGATCGCGGCCATGCCTTCGAACATCGCCTTGAGATAGTCGGCATCATCCGCCGGGCGCGGGACGAGGCGCGGGGGGAGCGCCGGATCGGCGATCGGGAAGCGTTCGCCCGATGTGGCGAGCGGATAATAGTCGAGGCCGGTCTCGGTCGCGGGGTCGATCATGGTGCTGAGCTCGATGATCCGCGCGAGCGGAAAATGCCGCGCCAGCACCTTGCCACCGGAATTCGATGCGCCGCCGGCCAGCCAGGTGTCGCCAAGACGATGGCTGTAGATGCCGAAGCGCGGCGCCGAGATCGGCCGGTCGGACAGGATCTTGATGGTCAGCGAGGAACCCAATGCGGTGACGCCGTCGCCGGCTGCCGTAGCGCCCGTCGCCAGGAATGAGGCGCAGCCGTCCGTGGTGCCGGCAACCACAACCACATCGCGCGGCAAGCCGAAAAGCGCGGCGGCGGCCGTGGTAAGCGTGCCGCTGACCTCGCCCGGCTCGACGACATCAGGCAGTAAATTCATGCGCATGCCGGTGGCCGCGACCCAATCCGGCCAGCGGCGAGCCTCGACGTCATAGCCGGTCTTGAGCGCATTGTTCTCGTCGCTGACGTCGAAGCGTCCGGACAGGTTGCCGGCGATCCAGTCGGCCTGGTGCAGCACGGCCGCCGCGCCAGGCAGACGCTGGAATCGGAGCGCCTTGGCGAGGCCTGAAGTCGGCCCGTGGGCGGCGCTCGTTTCCGGCGCCTCGCGGGCGACGATGGCCAGGATGTCTCCGTCATCGACCTTGTCGTTGTACATCAGCGGCTCGGCCAGGGGCCGCCCATCAGTGTCGACCGGCAGCAGCGTGCCCGATGTGCCGTCGACGGCGATGGCGCGGACCGTGGCACGGTCTATGCTTGAAAGCAGCCCGGCCAGCGCCGCCTGGACCGCTTGCCACCATGTCCGGGGATCGCGGGGGTTCGGGCCGAACCTGTCGAGAGGCACGGCGGATTGGGCGGCAATGAAAAAATCCCGGCGCATGGCGACCGCGCGGGCGCCGGAGGTGCCGATGTCGATGCCGACGACAAGTGGCGTCATGTCGTCCGTTCCTTGTCAGGCCGTGCCGGCGGCGTTGAGCTTCTGGCGATACTGCTCGGCGTCCCAGTTGACCAGTTCGTCATTCTCGGCGGCCGTGAGATAGTTCAGCCGCGCCTTGCCATCGACGCGCGCGGTCACGTCGGCCAGGCAACGCTGCATGGCGTCGGCACCGGCGCTGGCGTCGCCGCGCATCAGCACGCCGGCGCCGGGAAACAGGATCGCCGGTGGCGCCGCGCCGAGCCGCGCGACGACGCCGGCCACGTCCTCGCCCGGCCTCGCCAGGACCGAGCCCTGGCCAAGGAATATGACATGGTCCGGATAGAGGCTGCCGGCCTCGGCCATGTGCAGGCTTTCCGCATCGATCGCGACAGCATGCGCTTCGATATCCGCCGGTAACCGGTAGTCGCCGGCTAGCGTCGTCAGGGCGGCGATGTCGGGTGCGGCGGTCGCGCGCGCCGGCCGCGCCAGCAGCGACCGGACGCGGTGCAGCAAGGCCTGTGCGTCGGGGACGGTTTCCGCGGCGACCACCAGTCCGTGATTGCCAAGGATCAGTACGTCGACGCCGGGTCGCAATCTCTCGGCAATGCCACGGGCGAGCGGCAGGCCCGGCCGGAAATAGGGCACCCAGGCCCATTCGATGCCGCCCAGCCGCTTGGCGACCTCGGCCTCGCCATCGGCTTGCACGGCCAGCGAAATCGTGTCGACGCAGTGGACGTGCAGAACCACGCGTTGCGGCATCAAGGCATGCACCGTGGTCTCGATCGACGGACGCAGGCCACGCGGATTGAGGTCTTCGATGGCGAAAGCCTGTGGCTTGTCGGCGGCCGGGTCGCGCCGGTCGACGGCCTCCAGCAACGGCGCCATCGCCACCGGCACCATGATGTCGTCGCTGAGCGCGTCCTTCAGCCAGGTGCCCGAAGCCTTGATCCACAGCGTGTCGCCGGCCTTCAGCGAGGTGTTTCCGCCCGCCGCCTGCGTCATATGCGGGTTCAGCCCGATGCTGGCCGAAAGCGCCCGCAAGGCGGCCAGTTCCTGTGCATCAGCTTGGGTTGCCATGGCCCTTTTCTCCAACGCTTGCACAAAATCCCGTCGTCGGGACCGGTGTTGGCGTTGGTATCGCAGATGTGAGTGATCTGCGTCAATAGTGATCTACTATCGTCAAAAGCAGCTTGCAATCCAACTAATGTTGAGTAAGTTGCATCAATTGCCATAGAAATGGCGTCAGGGAGGAAAGGTTGAGCGACCTCGGCCGCCAGCGTCAGATCGTCGAATTGCTGCGGGATCGCCCGTTTGCCTCCGTGCGCGAGTTGCAGGAGCGGCTCGGCGTTTCGGCGGCGACGGTCAGGCGCGATATCGACCGGATCGACGAGGCCGGTGAGGCCCGCAAGGTCTATGGCGGCATTTCGGCGCTCGATGGCGCCTCGCATGCGGGCGTCGCCTATGCCCGGCCCTATGACGAGAACCGCGACCTTGCCGTCGAAGCCAAACGGCAGATCGCGGCGGTCGCCGCGACCATGGTGCGCGATGGCGACGCGGTCATCGTCCATGGCGGCTCGACCTGCTTCCATCTCGGCGTCAAGCTCGCCGACCGCAACATCCGGCTCTACACCAATTCGATGCCGCTCGCGGCCTATCTCAGCGACCATGGCCATTGCAGCCTGACGGTTGCCGGCGGCGACCTGCACCGTGAACCCGGCATCATCCATTCGCCGACCCAGGCGACGTCCTTCTATGCCTCGAAATTCTTTCTCGGCACACAGGGGCTCAACCAGGAAGGGCTGCTGGAATCGCATCCGCTGCTGGTGCGGTCCATCGTCGAGCTCAGCCTGTGCGCCGACCAGATCGTGGTGCTGGCCGACAGCCGCAAGCTGTCGATCCACGCGCGCAACGTCGCGCTGCCGCTGTCGCGCATCGGCACGCTGGTGACCGATGACGGGCTCTCCGATGCCGATGCGCGCATGCTGGAGGATGCCGGCGTCATGGTGCGGATCGCTTCAACCTCGGGAGCCCTCGCGTGAACGTGGCGGTGCTCGACTTCGGCAAGACCAATTCGAAGCTGTTCGTCTTCGGCCAGGACGGACGCATTCTCGACGAGCGCCGGACGCAACCGAAATGGGCGCGCCAAGGCGGCTTCAGCGTGCTCGACGAGGCCGCCCTCCATAACTGGGCGTTCGGTGCCGTCGCCGACGCGGTCGAAAACCATGGTGTCGAAGGGGTGATGGTGTCGGGCCATGGCTGTACCTTCGCTCTTGTCGACGACAAGGCGCTGACCCATCCGATCCTCGACTACGAACAGGAGCCACCGGCCGAAATCGCGGCGCGGATCGACCGCCGCATCCCGGATTTCGGCGAGACATTCTCTCCCCGCCTGCCGCTCGGCTTCAACTATGGCCGTCACATGCTATGGCTGCAGGAAGTCGATCCCGACGCGTTCGCGGCGGCGAAATGGATCCTCGGCTATCCCCAATACTGGAGCTGGCGCCTTGGCGGCCGGCCGGTCTGCGAGGTCTCCTATCTCGGCTGCCATTCGCATTTGTGGGCCCCGCGCAAACGTGATTTCTCCTCGCTGGTCGACGCCGAGGGCTGGCGTGGCCAGATGCCGGCTTTCGAACGTGCCGGCGCCGTCATCGGCGAGCAGCGCTTCGGTGGTGCCGGGCGCCCGGTCGCCATCCACAACGGCGTTCACGACTCCAATGCGGCGCTGCATGCCTATCGCCGCCAGGAGCTCGGCCCGCTGACTGTCGTGTCGACCGGCACCTGGGTCGTCGTGCTCAACCCCGACTGTCCGCTCGAAGCGCTCGACCGTGAGCGCGACATGCTGGTCAATGTCGATGTCGACGGCGGCCCAGTGCCGACCATCCGCTTCATGGGCGGGCGTGAATTCGCCGCCATCAGCGACGGCTGGCAAGGCCCGATCCCGCATCGCTCGATCCAACAGGCGATCGATGCCGGCCTCATGGCGCTGCCGAGCTTCGCGGCGGGCGGGCCGATGCCGGATCGCCCCGGCCGGTTGGCCGGGCGCACGCCCGATGCCGGTGAACGCGCTGCCGTGGCGCTGCTCTATGTGGCGCTGATGATCGATCTCTGCCTCGACCTCATCCATTCCGACAATACCGTCATCGTCGATGGCGGGCTGAACACTGGCGGCTTGCTCGCCGGGCTGCTGGCGCAGCTGCGTCCCGGCCAGGGTTTCCTGCAAGGTGCTTCGCTCGAAGGCAGCGCCACGGGTGCCGCCGCGCTCGCCTTCGAGAGCGTGGGGCGCGACTTTGCCGCCGAGCCGCCGGAGCCGGTGCAGGCGACACGATTCGGCGGGCTTGCCGGCTATCGCGATGCCTGGCGCGATCTCATTGCCGGGCATGGTGCCGCCGCCAAGGCGGCGGGTGGTGCACGATGAGCGCGGCGGTGCGGACGCAGGCTACGCGCCAGCCGGTGCTGGAGATGCGCCACATCTCGAAGACCTTCGGCGCGATCCGTGCCCTGCAGGACGTCTCGCTCAGCGTCCACGCCGGCGAGCTGCATGCGCTGATGGGCGAGAACGGCGCCGGCAAGTCGACGCTGATGAAGGTGCTGTCCGGCGCCTATCGGCCGGATCCCGGCGGCGAGATCCTGATCGATGGCGCGCCCGCCGCGACGGGCGATCCGATCAAGGCGCGTGCTGCCGGCATCGCGGTGATCTATCAGGAACTGTCGTTGGCGCCCAATCTGACCGTGGCGCAGAACATCTTCCTCGGCAACGAGCCGCGCCGTTTCGGCATCGTCGACCGCGACCAGTGCAACCGGCGCGCGACCGAGATCGTCGGCCGGCTCGGCGTCTCTTTCTCGGCGCGCGCTTTGGTCTCCGGCCTGTCGCTCGGCGAGCGCCAGCTGGTCGAGATCGCCCGGGCGCTGTCGACCAATGCGCGCATCATCGTCATGGACGAGCCGACCACATCGCTCACCTCGCGCGAGACCGACCGCCTGTTCGAGGTGATCGCGACGCTGAAGGCGCAAGGCATCGCCATCATCTACATCAGCCACCGCATGGAGGAAGTCTACCAACTTGCCGACCGCGTCAGCGTGCTGCGCGACAGCGGCTATGTCGGTACGCTCGAGCGCGCCGACCTCAACGCCTCGCGCCTGGTGTCGATGATGGTCGGCCGCGATCTCTCCGCCTTCTACAAGAAGGATCATCGCCCTCCAGACGGAAAACGCGCCATCGCGCTCTCGGTGCGCGGCATGTCCGACGCGCACCTGCTGAAGAACTGTTCGTTCGATCTTCATCACGGCGAGGTGCTGGCATTGGCGGGCCTCGTCGGCTCGGGTCGCACGGAGCTTGCTCGGCTGATCTTCGGTGCCGACAAACGCAGCGCCGGCACGATGGAGCTCGACGGCAAGCCCATAACCATCGGCTCGCCGCGCGAGGCGCTCGATGCCGGCATCGCCTACCTCACCGAGGACCGCAAGGAACTCGGCCTGTTCCTCGATATGTCCATTTCGGACAACATCAGCATGGGCGTACTTGTCAGGGACGCGCGAGCCGGCGGCCTTCGCGATTTCACGGCCGCCGACAAGCGTGCGGCAAAGGCCATTGCCGACCTGTCGATCCGCACCAACTCGGCGCAGGCCAATGCCGGCTCGCTGTCGGGCGGCAACCAGCAGAAAGTGCTGCTCGCGCGCCTTCTGGAGACCGAGCCGAAGGTCGTCATCCTCGACGAGCCGACCCGCGGCGTCGATGTCGGGGCCAAATCGGAAATCTACCGGCTGATCGACAATCTCGCCAACCGGGGCATCGCCATCCTGATGATATCAAGCGAATTGCCCGAGGTGATCGGCGTCGCCGACCGCGTGCTGGTGATGCGCGACGGCGCCATATCAGGCGAGGTGACGGCATCCGAAGGCGAGCCGCTTCGTCAGGAAGCGATCATGGAACTTGCGACGGGAGCGTCTCAGCGATGACAGACAGGACGACCGCGACGAAGAGTGTGGATCAGGCGGCGGTCAGGAGCCGGCGGCTGCGCACCACGCTTGCCGCCCTTGGCATGCTGCCCGTGCTGGTGCTGCTGGCGGCCGGCTTCCAGTTCATCAACCCGCGCTTCCTCACCGGCACCAACCTGCTCATCGTCACGCAGCAATCGTCGATCAACATCGTGCTTGCCGCCGGCATGACATTCGTCATCCTGACCGGCGGCATCGACCTGTCGGTCGGCTCTATCCTCGCAGCGGCCGCGATGGTGGCGGTGCTGGTGTCGCTGGTGCCGGACTGGGGCCTGCTCGGCGTGCCGGCGGCCATTCTGGCGGGGCTCGGCTTCGGGCTCATCAACGGGCTGCTCATCGCCTATATCAGGCTGCCGCCGTTCATCGTCACGCTGGGTTCGCTGACAGCCGTGCGCGGCATTGCCCGCCTGCTCGGGCAGGACACGACGGTGTTCAACTCCGACCTGCCGTTCGACTTCATCGGCAACGGCTCGGTACTCGGCATTCCCTGGCTCGTCGTCATCGCCCTGTCGGTGGTGGTGCTGTCCTGGCTGGTGCTGAAGCGCACGGTGCTCGGCACCTGGATTTATGCCGTCGGCGGCAATGCCGAGGCAGCTCGACTGACCGGCATCAAGGTGCCGCTGGTGCTGCTCTTCGTCTATGGCGTTTCCGGCCTGCTTGCCGGCCTTGGCGGCGCCATGTCGGCGGCAAGGCTCTACGCCGCCAACGGCCTGCAGCTCGGGCAAAGCTACGAACTCGACGCCATCGCCGCCGTCATTCTCGGCGGCACCAGTTTCGTCGGCGGCGTCGGCTCGATCTGGGGCACGCTGATCGGCGGCCTGATCATCGCGGTGCTCTCCAACGGCCTCATCTTGGCCGGTGTCTCTGACATCTGGCAGTACATCATCAAGGGATTGGTCATCATCGTGGCGGTCGCCCTCGACCGCTACCGGCTCCAGGCAGGGGCAAGAACGTGAGTGACCTAGTCGCCGGCATCAACGACCGGCTTGTGTAACGCACCGTGAGAGGCGCGGGGCATCAGGAGGAAGTAAGCGTAATGAAGACCATCGCCAAACTGCTCTGCGGCGCCGCCCTTGCGGCCGTCGCCATCGCGCCGGCATCGGCCAAGGACCTCAACAAGGTCGGCATCTCGGTCGGCCTGCTCGGCAACCCCTTCTTCGTCGCCACCATCAAGGGCATCGAGGACGCGGCCAGGAAGATCAATCCGAAGGTCGAGGTGACGTCGGTATCGGCCGACTACGACCTCAACAAGCAGGTCTCGCAGGTCGATTCCTTCATCGCCGCCGGCGTCGACGTGATCATGCTGAACGCGGTCGATGCCAAGGCGATCGCTCCGGCGGTGAAGAAGGCGCAGGCCGCCGGCATCATCGTCGCGGCCTTCGACGTTTCGGCGCCCGGTGCCGACGTCACGGTGATGACCAACAACGTCAAGGCCGGCGAGGAAGCCTGCCAATACCTGGTCGACCACACCGGCGGCAAGGGCGACTACGTCATCCTCAACGGGCCGGCATCGTCGTCGATCCTGGAACGGGTGAAAGGCTGCAAGAACGTGCTTGCCCAGCATCCCGACATCAAGATCCTGTCCGACGACCAGAACGCCGAAGGCTCCCGCGATGGCGGCTTGAAAGTGTTCCAGTCGCTGCTCACCCGTTTCGACAAGATCGATGCGGTGTTCGCCATCAACGATCCGACGGCGATCGGCGCGGAGCTCGCCGCCAAGCAGCTCAACCGTTCGGAGTTCATCTTCACCGCGGTCGACGGGGCGCCGGATATCGAGAAGGAACTTTCTTCCGGCAAATCGATGATCAAGGCCTCGGCCTCGCAGGATCCCTATGTGATGGCCGGCCAGTCGCTCACCATGGCGGCCGACCTGCTCGCCGGCAAGAAGCCGGCCGAGGCCACCGTACTGCTCGACCCGAAGCTGATCACGGCCGAGAACCTGAAGGACTACAAGGGCTGGACCGCGGCCCGCTAAGCCTCCCAAGGCCGGTGCGGCCGGCGCGATCCGGCCGCACCATTCTCCTCGCCGCTTAACTCTTTGTTTACGCAATTCCGGACGGAAAACCGCCACACGCTTTTCGTGGAATTGCTTTAACCGGAGACGATCATGTCGCGCATCGGAATCCATTCCTTCGTCTGGTCGGCAAGCTCGGCGCAGAACGAGCTCGAACGCACGCTGGCCAATACCAGGGAGGCCGGTTTCGACCTGATCGAATTCTCTTATCTCGACCCCGCCAATGTCGATATTGACGGGCTTGCCAAACGCATCGCCGATCTTGGTCTCGGCGTCGCGATCAGCATCGGATTGCCTGGTGACGGCGATATTTCGAGCGCCGACAAGGCGATCGCCGCGCGCGGCGTCGAGATCCTCAGCGACACCGTCGCGCTGACGCGCGACCTTGGCGGCAGCAAGGTCGCCGGCATTCTTTCGACCAGCCATGGCCTGCAGATCGAGGCACCGACACGCGATCAATGGAACCGCAGCGCGGCAACGCTGGCAAAGGTCGCCGAGACGGCGAGGGCAGCCGGCGTCACGCTCAACCTCGAAATCGTCAACCGCTTCGAAAGCAACCTGCTCAACACCGCCGCGCAAGGGTTGGCCTTCATCGAGGACACGGGGTCGGACAACATCTTCCTGCATCTCGACACGTTCCACATGAACATCGAGGAAGCCGATGTCGGGCTCGCCATCCGCCACGCCGCGGCCAAGATCGGCTATGTCCATATCGGCGAAAGCCATCGCGGCTTCCTCGGCACCGGCAACATCGATTTCGCAGGGATTTTCGATGCGCTGACCGCAATCGGCTATGCCGACGATCTCAGCTTCGAATCCTTCTCCTCGGAGATTGTCGACGAGAACCTGTCGAAGAAGACGGCGATCTGGCGCAATCTGTGGACCGACAACATGGCGCTCGCCAAGCACGCGCGCGCCTTCATCGGCCTCGGGCTGGAGACGGCGCAACGCAAGGCAGAGCTGGTCTCGGCACGGCACAAGCCATAACCACTCCAGCTCCGCGCCGGTCAGCCCGAAATGCGCGGCGGCGCCTGTTTCGCATGGCACGGCATTGCCCCCGTCATGTGCATCGGCTATCCGACCCGCAGCACACATGAAGCAAACGGAGCCCGGCATGACGAACAAGACCATCCTGAAATTCGGCGCGGTCGAGCACGCGGAAGCTGGCGATCTGCCTGGCTGGATCGCGGTCGAGGGCCAACCGACCATGCAGACCGCCGTCCAGCACACGACTTCGGATGGCAAGGTGATATCGGGAACCTGGCGTGCGTCGCCCGGCACTTATCATGCGACCTACACCGATTATGAGTTCGTGCACATGATCGCCGGCCGCATCATCATCACGCCCGACGGCGGCACGCCGGTCGAGGTCGGCCCCGGCGACGCCTTCGTGGTGGAAGCCGATTTCAAGGGCACCTGGAAGATCATCGAGCCGGTGACCAAGCATTTTGTCGTGCGGGTCGGCTGAGCCGGCCCGATCACAGCCGAAGCAAGCCCGCCATGATTCGCCATGGCGGGTAAGCACGGATTGCTTTGCGCCTATTGCGGCAAGCTATCCGCCCACGACTTCACTCAACCAGCTCCGCCACCTGACCGGTTTGTTCCCGCGCGCCTTTCCGCTTCGGAGCTCTGCCGCTTTGGGTTGTGGAACATTCAGCTGCAGCCGGCGTTTTACGTCACACTGTCTTTCAGAGATGCACCGCAGTCGCGCGCGACTGCCTTTGGAGGCATTACCATGGCCCGCAACCCGCAAAGCACGGCAAGCATTGGCGGCCACCCGATCCATCCCATGCTGATCCCCTTCCCGATAGCTTTCTTCGTCGCCACCTTCGTTTGCGACCTGATCTTCTGGCGAACAGGCAATCCGGGATGGGTGAGCGCCAGTCTCTGGCTGCTTGGGGCGGGCCTGATAATGGCCGCCTTGGCAGCTCTTGCCGGGCTGACCGATGTCCTTGGCGATGTTCAAATCCGCAATTTGCGTGACGCGTGGCTCCACGCCGGCGGCAATGTGCTCGTCGTCCTGATCGAACTCTACAACTGGTACTCTCGCTATGCCCATGGCGAGACGGCGGTGGTACCCACCGGCCTGGTCCTCTCGCTGATCGTGGTTCTCATTCTTCTGTTCACGGGCTGGAAGGGCTGGGAAATGGTCTACCGTCATCGCGTGGGCGTCGCCGATGGTCCAGGCGAAGTGAGCCGACACTGAGCGCGGACGAATAGGGCCCTCTGGGCTATGCGCCATGCCCAGCCTGCCGAGCCGTCCCAGGAAGGGGCTATCGGCGACGGGTCGCCATTGCCGGACCGTGCCCGAGACCTATATCCCTAAGCGAATTTGTGATCGGCCAACCCCGGAATTGTCCGCCGCACCAGCTGTCTTCCCGGTACGGTCGCGCCTCCGCGGCCAGAGGATACCCGCATGACAAGGTTCAATTCCACCAGGCTGTTGGCCACAACGACCTTGATGCTGCTCCATCACGGGCTGGCAATGGCGCAGATGCCGGCGCAGCAGCCGGATGCCAAGTCATTCAAACTTGGCACACTCGACATCGTCGCCCTGCACGACGCCCAGTTCGTCAAGCCCAACGACGGCAAGACCTTCGGCCTCGATCACAGCCCCGCGGAAGTCGGCGAGCTGCTCAAGGCGGCGGGAGCGCCGACCGATACCATCACGCTGAGCGTCGACGCCCTACTGGTCAAATCGAAGACCAGTGTCGTGTTGATCGACACGGGTGTCGGCGGCGCGCTGCAGGACAGCCTGGCCAAGGCCGGCATCAAACCCGCTGACGTCAGCGAGATATTGATCACCCATTCTCATCCCGACCACATTGGAGGGCTGGTCAAGGACGACAAACTGGCTTTTCCCAACGCCACGATAAGGATGTCTGACGTGGAGTGGGATTTTGCCAAGTCCAACAAGGATGCGGCCGATATCATCAAGGTCATTGCCGACCATGTGAAACCGTTCAAGGCCGGCGCCGAGGTCGCGCCTGGCATCACCTCGGTGGCGCTCAAGGGACACACACTCGGCCATGTCGGCTATCAGATAAAGTCCGGAAAAGAACGGCTGTTCGATATCGGCGACACGGTGCACAGCTCAATCATCTCGCTCGCCAAGCCGGACTGGGCCGTGGCGTTCGACGGCGACAAGCCGGAAGGTGAGCAGAACAGGGCCAAGACCTTGGCCACGCTGGCCAAGGACCACGAGATGATCTTCGCACCGCACTTTCCGTTCCCCGGTATTGGGCAGATCGAGAAAGACGGCGACCACTTCAAATGGACGCCGAGCGACAAGCCCAAGTAGGGATTGATTCCAGCCATAGAACTACCAGCTGCTTGAGGCTGAGCGCGAATGCGGTTGGCCTCAGACCGATGCTGCAAGCTCAGTCGCGAAGTTGCGATAGGAGTGCAGCGGGCGGCCCAGGATCCCTGTCAAACGCTCGACGTCGCCGGCCCCAGGAAGCATGCCGTCGGCGACATAGCGCTCGGCCATCAGGCGCATTTCATAGGCCATCCACTTGGGCATGATGTTCGCCAGATTCTGCTCGAACCCGGTAGGATCATCGCCGCCATAGGCAATCGGGCGGCCCAGGACATCCGACCAGATCGCCGCTACATCCGAGCCAGTCAGCGTATCGGGGCCGACCAGATTGATGATTTCGATCGGCAGCTTGCCCGGGGCCTGGTCACGACGGACCAGCTCGACGGCTGCGACCTCGGCAATGTCGCGGGCGTCGACCATGGCGATGCCCTTGGCTCCGATCGGCATCGGATAGACGCCATGGTTGAAGATGACATCCTTGATCATGAGTTCATTGTCGATGAAGTAGGCCGGGCGCAGGATAGTGGCGCTGAAGCCCATCTGTTCGATCATCCGCTCCGCGCCGGACTTCACGGCGAAATGCGGCACGTTGACGAAACGATCGCTGTGGATCACCGACAGGTAGACAACCCGCTCGACGCCCGACTCGCGGGCAATGTTCAGGGTGATGAGCGCCTGGGTGAATTCGTCCCCCGACACCGCGTTGAGCAGGAACAGTGTGTTGACGCCGGCAAACGCTTTGCGCAGCGCGTCGATGTCGAGCAGTTCGCCTTGCACGACCTCTACAATGGCCGGAAAGTCAGCCTTCGAGATGTCGCGAACGAGGACGCGCACATCGGCGCCGCGCTTGACGAGCTGCTGGACGACTTGGCGGCCGACACGGCCAGTGGCGCCGGTAACGAGGATAGTCATGATTGTTTCTCCGAGTTGGGTTGCTTGACGACCCCAATATGAGTGGTTCACACATGGGCCAATAGGTGTGATATTTGAACGCAGCGTATCACTGGTGGAACACATGGATCTGGTTGCTCTCGCTGATTTCGTCATCGTGGCGCGCCACGGCGGCTTCGGGCGTGCCGCCCGCGCTGCCACTCGCCCTAAGGCGACGCTGTCGCGTCGGGTCGCGGAGCTTGAGGCCAGCCTTGGTCTGCGCCTGTTCGAACGCGGCGCACGCATGCTCAAGCTGACGGAGGAAGGACGCGCGCTGTACGAACGTGCGGGCCGGCTGCTTACCGAACTCGACGAGACAGCCGCAGCGATCTCCTCGGGAGGTGAAAGGCCGCGAGGCAGGTTGCGGATCAGCGCGCCACTGGTTTTTTCGCAGACCGCGATGGGAAAGATCGCCGCCGGGTTCGCGCTGAAGTATCCGGAAGTGAGGCTCGATGTGTCGACGGAAGACCGCTCCGTCGACATGATCGAGGAGGGATTTGATCTGGTGATCAGGGTCAATCCCGATCCGGATGACAGCCTTGTCGGACGAGTCTTCCTGCGCGATCGGCTGGTGGTCGTGGCAAGCCCTGACCTCGCGCGGCCGCCCGGACACCACCCCGCTCCCGCGGTCGTGCGCACGGCCGGCGATCGACCGATCTGGGCCGTGAAGACGCCCACTGGCCGGGCAACTATCGCGATCCAGCCAGTTCTGACCCTGTCATCGCTGATCATGGTCCGGGGTGCGGTGCGAGCGGGGGTCGGTGCGGGCCGCCTCCCCGTGTCGCTTGTCAGTCACGACATAGCCGACGGCTCGCTGATCCATTGGGGTGATGTCGAGGGAGGCGACATCACCTTGTGGGCGCTCTACCCGTCCAGGCGGCTGCTAAGCGCTAGGGTGTCCGCGTTCCTCGATTACCTCAAGCAGGCATTCCCGATGGGGACGCCCGATGAATTGGCCGCCTATGTCGGCAAGTGACGTGTAGAAAGCGGGTCGCCAACCGGGCAGCTTACTGCACGTAGCCATCGTAAAATTGAAAGCATGGTGATCCCGACAGGAATCGAACCTGTGACCTACAGATTAGGAATCTGCCGCTCTATCCTACTGAGCTACGGGACCACGCGGCCCGACACATAGCCGCTTCGGATCGTTTCGCCAAGAGGGCCGGCCGAACGCAATTCGGCCGGCGCTTTATAAGACCGGCCTCAGGCGGCTAGCGCCGTCTCCGCCAGTTTCACCCAATAGCTCATGCCGTGCGGGATGGCTTCGTCGTTGAAGTCGTAGGCCGGATTGTGGAGACCGGCGGTCTCGCCATTGCCGATGAAGATGAAGGCTCCAGGCCGGGCTTCCAGCATGTAGGAGAAATCCTCGCCGCCCATCACCGGCTGGATCTCGCGGTGCACCTGGGCATCGCCCGCCACGTCGGCGGCCACATCGCTGGCGAAGACCGTCTCATCCGCATGATTGAACGTCACCGGGTAGTTCGCGTCGTAGTCGACCTCGATCGTCGCGCCATAGGCGGTGGCAAGTCCCGCGCAGATGGCGCGGATCCGCTCTTCCGACTTCCTGGCCACTTCCTTCTTCAGCGTGCGCACGGTGCCGGCGATCTCGGCCGATTCCGGGATGATGTTGTAGGCGTCGCCGGCGTGGAACTTGGTCACCGAGACCACCACCGCCTCGACCGGATCGGTGCTGCGCGAGGCGATCGTCTGCAAGGCGCCGACCAACTGGCTGGTGATGACGATCGGATCGATCGTGCCGTGCGGCATCGCCGCATGGCCGCCCCGGCCTTTCACGGTGATGGTGAATTCGGCCGTCGCCGCCATGATCGGGCCCGGACGGATGGCGAACTGGCCGACCGGCAGGCCGGGCATGTTGTGCATGCCGAACACTTTAGCGATGTCGAAACGCTCCATCATGCCGTCCTTGACCATCTCGTTGCCGCCGCCGCCGCCTTCTTCGGCCGGCTGGAAAATCACCGCCACGGAGCCCGTGAAATTGCGCGTCTCGGCGAGATATTTCGCCGCACCGAGCAGCATCGCGGTGTGGCCGTCATGGCCGCAGGCATGCATCTTGCCCGGAACGGTCGAGGCGTAGGGCTTGCCGGTGATCTCCTTGAGCGGCAGTGCATCCATGTCGGCGCGCAACCCGATTGTGGGGCCTTCCCCCTGACGGCCGCGAATGATGCCGACGACGCCCGTCTTGCCGAGGCCGGTCACCACATCGTCGCAGCCGAACTCTTTCAGCTTTTCGGTGACGAAGGCCGCCGTCTTGAAGACATCGAAGTTCAGTTCTGGCGTCTGGTGCAAATGCCGTCGCCAGCCGGCGACTTCGTCCTGCATTTCGGCGGCGCGGTTGAGGATTGGCATGATGGTTCCATTTCGTTGTTGGTGCAGCCGGCTTCAGCCTGGTGGTTTGCAATTGGGCCCGGGGGTGCCTTGCAATTGTGATTGTCAGGCGCTTTGCCATGTTGGCGTCACATAGGGTAAATAGCACCGCAATAATGCGGTCCGGTTTTTGAGGGTCGGATCCTTATGCTGGCGGTCACGTAATGAAATCTTACGGAGCCAGGGGCAATCAGGGCAAGAGGCGATTTCGGATTCGATCATGCGGTACAGGCATTTCCTCAAACTATTCCCGGCTGGCGCAATCATGCTGTCCGTCCTGGCTGGGCCAGCGCTGGCCAATCCGGTGGTGGTCTTCGACCTGAAGAGCGGCCAGATCCTGCAGCACCAGGATGCCTTCAAGCGCTGGTATCCGGCCTCGCTCAGCAAGCTGATGACCGCCTATGTGACCTTCCGGGCGATCGCGGCCGGAGAAGTCCAGCTCGATTCGCCGATCAAAGTGACCAAACATTCCGCCGGCGAACCGCCAAGCAAGATGGGTTTCAAGCCCGGCTCGGTGATGCGGCTCGACAATGCGCTGAAGATGATGCTGGTCAAGTCGGCCAACGACATCGCCATGGCGGTCGGCGAGAATGTCGGCGGCTCGCAGGCCGCCTTCGCTGAAAGGATGAATGCCGAGGCGGCTAGGCTCGGCATGAACGGCACCCATTTCGTCAACCCGAACGGCCTTTACTCGCCCGACCAGTACACGACGGCACGCGACCTTTCGATCTTGGTGATGGCGATCCGCCGCGAGTTCCCGCAATATGCGCCGTGGTTCTCGATCGAGGGGCTCGCGGTCGGCAATAGGGCCATTCCGAACTACAATCTCCTGATCGGCCGGTATCCCGGCGCCGACGGCATGAAGACCGGCTTTGTCTGCCCGTCGGGCTTCAACATGATCGGGTCGGCGACCCGCAACGGACGTACGCTGGTGGCGGTCGTGCTTGGCGAGAAGTCGGCGGTCAGCCGCGCCGAAGCCGCGGCCAAATTGCTCGATCAGGGCTTTGACGCACCTGCCGCCGGGTCCACCACCGTCACCACGCTCGCTCCCTACGGTGATCTGATCTCGCCCAACGACATGCATGACGAAGTCTGCAAGAAGAAGAGGAAGGCGGAGCAGTCCGAGGCGCCGCCGCCGGCCGCCGCCAAGGACCAGCCTAAATCGCCCTATCGGGAGAAGCTCGACCATGTGCCGACACTGGTTGCCGTCGGCCTTGGCGGCGCCACGGGTCCGGCGCCGAAGGCGATCCTTGACGAGGGCGCGCAGGAATATGCCGACGTGCCAATCCCGACCTGGCGGCCCGACAAGCCGGTACCCGCCGGCACGGGCCCGAAAGTCGTGGGTGCCGCCGCGCAAGGCGACCAGCCGGCCAAGGTCGCGAATTAGAGCACGATCCAAAAAGTGAAATCCGGCTTTCGCGAGAGATCATGCTCAAATTAGAAGGCAGAACCAGATGAGCGGTTTCCCGATCCCAGTCTCGGTGCTGACCGGTTTTCTCGGCGCCGGCAAGACGACATTGCTCAACCGGCTGCTGAAGGATCCGGCGCTCGTCGACACCGCGGTCATCATCAACGAGTTCGGTGAGGTGGCGATCGACCATCTGCTGGTCGAGCAGGCCTCCGACGGCATCATCCAGCTTTCCGACGGCTGTCTGTGCTGCACGGTGCGCGGCGAACTTGTCGACACGCTGGCCGACCTGGTCGACCGGCTGCAGACCGGCCGTATCGCCCGGCTTGGCCGCGTCATCGTCGAGACCACGGGATTGGCCGACCCGGCGCCGGTGCTGCAGTCGATCATGGCCCATCCGGCGCTGGTCCAGGCCTTTCGGCTCGACGGCGTCATCACCCTGGTGGATGCGGTCAACGGCAATGCTACGCTCGATGCGCATGTCGAGGCGGTCAAGCAGGTCGCCGTGGCCGACCGCATCGTGCTCTCCAAGGCCGATCTGGCCACCGATCACGGCGACCTCGACACGCTGCGCGCGCGCTTGCGGCAGATCAATCCCGGGGCACGACTGCTCGATGCCGGGGAGGCGAAAACCGGGGTGGCCGCATTGTTCGACTGCGGTCTCTACAATCCTGCGACCAAGTCCGCCGACGTGCGGCGCTGGCTCGGCGAAGAGGCCACGCATGATCATCACCACCATGACCATCATGACCATGACCATGCCCATCGCCACGATCAGCGCGTAAAAACCCGTTCGCTGGTGCATGACGGGCCGGTGCCGTTTTCAGCCATCGAGATGTTCCTCGATCTCCTGCGTTCCACACATGGCGAGCACCTGCTGCGGATGAAGGGCGTCATCGAATTGCAGGAGGATCCGTCGCGGCCCTTGGTCGTGCATGGCGTCCAGAAGATCCTGCATCCGCCGGTGCGATTGCCGTTCTGGCCGGACAGCCAGCGCGGCACGCGGCTGGTGCTGATTACGCTCGACATGCCGGAAGACTATGTGCGCCGGCTGTTCGCCGCCTTCATCAACCGGCCGTCGGTCGACACGCCCGACCGCGCGGCGCTGGAAAACAATCCGCTGGCGATCGCCGGACGTTAGCCTCCTACGATTGGTATTCGCCGCGTTCGACCAGAAAGCGATGGCCACCGGACATCGCCGCCGTCTCGATCAATTGATGTCCGCTGTCGGCGCAGAAGGCAGGAATATCGATAACAGCCAGAGGGTCGGTGGTTTCGAGCCAGAGCCTGCTGCCGGGCTGCATCCCGGCCAGGCGCTTTTTCGCCTTGAGGACCGGCAAAGGGCAGTTCAGCCCCTTGAGGTCGTAGATAGCTATCAGTTCGGCCAAGGTGAAAACCTCAGCCGCCGAACATGCCGAGCAGCTTGTTCTTCAGCTTCGTAACCCGGCTTTCGTCGGCGCTCGCAGCCTGCGTCTCGGCTGCCGGCGCGGCCTCCGCCGGAGCCGCGATGGTCGCGGTGGCAACCGGAGCTTCCTTGGCGGCCTTGGCCGCTTCCTTCGCAGCCACGGCTTGCGCCTTGGCAGCTTCCTTTTCGGCCAACGCTTGCGCCTTGGCGGCTTCCTTCGCCGCTTTTGCCGCTTCTATGGCCGCCACCCGCTCTCGCTCGGCCTTCTCCTTGGCAGCCTTTTCGGCGTCGAGCGCGGCCATCTTGCGACCGGCGGGCGAATCGATGCGGCCCATGCGCGCCGTCTCGGTGACCGAACCGTCGGTGTTGAGCGACGGCGGATCGATCGGCACGCGCTCGCCACGCGCCCGGCGCTTGGACCAGTCGGAGACGATGCTGGCTTCCTTGATGCCGGCAATCGTCGGCTTGGGTGGCGGCACGCTGGCCTTGAGCGCGCTGTTGAAGGCCGCGTCATAGGTGCTTTGATAGGCGTTATAGGCGCTCTTCAGCGAATCCGGCTGCGTGGTCGCCGGGCAGGGGCCGGTCGGATTGAAGGTCTGCCCATCGGGAGCGACCTGGTTGAAGACGTAGCGCTTCTCGCAGACGTCGACTTTCGGTGGCACCTTGGTAACCTCGAAATTGTCGTAGCCGACCTTGAGCATCTTCCAGAATTCGTAATTAGGGTCGTTGCGGTAGCGCGCCATGTTGGCGGCGGTCATGCGGAACGGAAAAGCCTGGATCTGGAACTCGGTCTGGCCACCCTGGAAGGCGTCGCGGCCGAAGGCGTAGATCTGCTCGATCTGGGCGTCGGTCATCGAATAGCAGCCCGATGAAGAGCAGGCGCCATGGACCATCAGGTTCTGGCCGGTGCGGCCATTGGCGCGATCATAGGCGTTGGGAAAGCCGATGTTGAACGACAGATGGTAATTCGAGCGCGGATTCATCTGCGACGGGCGAACCGTGTAAAAACCTTCCGGCGCCTGGCGGTCGCCTTCGGTATATTTCGGCCCGAGCTTGCCCGACCATTTGCAGATGTCGTAGCTCGCCACCATGTCGTAGCGACCGTTGGTCTTGGCCTTCCAGATCTCGAGCTTGCCTTCTTCCTTGAAGATGCGCGCCATTACCGAAGAGGTGCGGACCATGCCCTTGGCTCTCATATCGGCAAGGATCTTGTCGGGCAGCGGCTTGTTGGCTTCCGGGGCAAAGTCCTTCATCGACGAATCATTACAGCCCGCGACGGCAATCGAGGCGGCAAGAACTCCAGTACGAGCAAGCTTGGCAAACATGGATAAGGCTATGTCTTTTCTTTCGGGCCAATGGCTTCGAAACAGCCACACCCGCATGCTGAACACTGACGGACCGTAAGCCCGTTAACCTTGAAAATTCCTTACCGCAAGGCTCGGCCAATCTCCCGCGGTGATTTCATTGAACCGAATGGGGCGGCATTTTTGTGGCGAAACTGCTCATCGCCGCCACATTTGGGGTGGACAGACAGTTTCCGTCAGCCCTGTTCCGCCGCCCAAGCGGCGTCAGAGGCTGCGGCCTATCGCCAGGTATTTCTCGCGGCGCTGTTCGCGGAAATCGATGTTGGCGCCGGCGAATTCCTTCATCGTCTTGGCGATGAGATCGCCGGTCGCGGCAATCACCGTTTCGGGCGCGCGCTGGGCGCCGCCCATCGGCTCGGGGATGATGGCGTCGATGACCTTCAGTTCCAAAAGATCCTGCGCGGTGATCTTCATGTTGGTCGCCGCGTCCTTGGAGCGCGTCGTGTCGCGCCACAGGATGGAGGCGGCACCCTCGGGCGAAATCACCGAATAGATGGCGTGTTCGAGCATGTAGACGCGGTTGGCGGTGGCAATCGCGATGGCGCCGCCCGAACCGCCTTCGCCGATGACCACCGAGATGGACGGTACTTTCAGGCCAAGGCAGGCCGAGGTCGATCGGGCAATGGCTTCGGCCTGGCCGCGCTCCTCGGCGCCAACGCCGGGATAGGCGCCGGCCGTGTCGACCAGTGTCAAAAGCGGGATCTTGAAACGGTCGGCCAGTTCCATCAGCCGCACCGCCTTGCGATAGCCTTCGGGGCGCACCGAACCGAAATTGTGCTTCAGGCGGCTCGCCGTGTCCGAACCCTTTTCCTGGCCGAGAATCGCGATGGGCTCGCCGCGGAAACGGGCAAAGCCGCCGACGATCGCCTGGTCCTCGCCGAAATTGCGGTCGCCGGCGAGTGGCGTGAAGTCGCTGAACAGGCCCTTGATGTAGTCGATGCAGTGCGGCCGGTCGGAGTGGCGCGCCACCTGCACCTTCTGCCACGGCGTCAGCGCCTTGTAGAGTTCGCGCAGCGCGTCGCGCGAGCGCTTCTCGAGCCTGGTGATCTCATCGGCGACATCGACCGCCTCGCCGTTCTCAGCAAGCTTCTTGAGCTCGAGGATCTTGAGCTCAAGATCCTGCACCGGCTTTTCGAAATCGAGGTAATTGTACATGCTTGGGCGGACCGATACGTCGGAAGGCAATGACCGCGGAACCGTTGAAACCAAGGCTCCGGGCGGTGAAATGTCGTCCTCACATAGCGATATGAGGCCTAGTCGGCAAGCGGATGATGATCGTTGACCAGCCGCACCAGCCGCTCTTCCAGCACATGGGTGTAAATCTGTGTCGTCGATATGTCGGCATGGCCAAGCAGTTGCTGAACGGCTCTCAGGTCGGCGCCGTTCTGCAGGAGATGGCTGGCGAAAGCATGGCGCAGCACGTGCGGCGAGATCTTGGCCGAGGCGATGCCGGCGCGCGCGGCCAATCCTTTCAGGTCACGGGCAAAGACCTGGCGCGAGAGATAGCCGCTGTCGGATGCCGCCGGAAACAGGAACGGGCTGTTGGCGAAAGCGGGCAGCTTGGCCCGGGCGTCAAGCCAGCTCCGCATCGCCGCACGCGCCTTGGCCGACAGCGGCACCATGCGTTCCTTGTCGCCCTTGCCGCGTACCATGAAGAAACGGTCATCGCGCTGCGCCACCGTCACCGGCAGGCCGACCAGCTCGGAAACGCGCAGTCCGGTGGCGTAGAGCACTTCGACCAGCGCATGCAGGCGCAAGGCCGCCAGCCTGTCGGCGTGACCGAGCCCGGCATCGCCGGCTTCCTGCGCGGCGCGATCGATCAGCCGGCCGGTTTCGGCCTCGCTCATCGTCTTGGGCAGCGGACGGCCTTTTTTCGGGCTGTCCAGCGTGCCGGTGGGGTCATCCGCGCGCAGGCCCTCGGCGTAGAGGAACTTGAAGAACTGGCGGATCGCCGACAGTTTGCGCGCCTGCGAGGTCGGCGCGAAGCCGCGCGCGGCGATATCGTCGAGATAGGCCCTGATGTCGGCGGCGCCGGCGCGGGCAAGTCCGCCATCGATCCCGCCGGAAGCATCCTCGAGATCGCGGCGATAGGAGGAAAGCGTGTTCTCCGCCGCTCCCCGCTCGGCGCTCATCATTTCCAGGAAGGCCTCGATGCGAGCGGCGCTGTTCATGTCCTTGAGGCGGTTCCGAGTCGGTCTTCTTGGGGTTCAGTTTTTCTTCGGATTGAGCTTTTCCGGCGGAATACGCACGCTCATCTCGGCTTTTTTCGGCTCGACGAACATCACCAGCGCGAACATCGTACCATAGGCAATGCCGGCCAGAATCGCGAGGGTCACGACAAAGCGAAACAGTGTCGGCATTCAGTTCTCGCCCGTCTTCTTGTTCTGCGTTTCCAAACCCTGTGCCCTTATGGGACGCCAATCCGGCCAATTCAAGGAAGAAGCGGACCCCCTGTTAGCAACTTCCGATGCAAGCGTCGCTCTGTCCATATCGGCCCATGGCACTCGGCACGCTTGACGCAAACCGGCTTTTCATGTCGATACGCCGGCAAAGAGGCCCAAAGAAACAGCCGATGAACGCGCTACAGGCAAATCCCCCAGGCGAGACCCATGCCGCGCTGCTTGGCCGGCTGGGCAGCCGGTCCATCGTCTTTGTCGGGCTGATGGGCGCCGGCAAGACGGCGATCGGCCGCAAGGTGGCGACAATGCTTTCGCTGCCCTTCATCGACAGCGACCAGGAGATCGAAAGCGTGTCGCGGATGACGGTTCCGGAGCTGTTCGAGCGCTATGGCGAAACCGAGTTCAGGGCCCTGGAACAGCGTGTCATCCTGCGCGTGCTGGAAAACGGCCCGCAGGTTCTGTCGACCGGCGGCGGTGCCTTCATGAACGCGCAGACGCGCGAGGCCATCGCCGCCCATGGCGTCTCGGTTTGGCTGAAGGCCGAGCTCGACCTTCTGATGGACCGCGTTTCCAAGAAGCAGAACCGGCCGCTCTTGAAAAGCGCCGATCCCCGCGCCGTGCTGGAGCGGCTGATGGCGGAACGCTATCCGGTCTATGCGACCTCTGACGTCACCGTGCCGACCCGCGACGATCGCAAGGAGGTCATCGCGGCCGAGGTAATCGAGGCGCTCTGCCTGCATTTCGGCATCGATGCGATAGCCGCGACGGGCGAGGTCGAATCATGAGCGCGGATCAGCCAGTCACAGTCGAGGTCGGTCTGGGCGACCGCGCCTACGACATATTGATCGGCTCCGGCCTGCTGTCGCGTGCCGGCGCTGAGATTTCGCGCCGGCTGCCGGGCACGCGCGCCGCTGTGGTGACCGACGAGAACGTCGCCGCCGCGCATCTCGATACGCTGAGGACCGGGCTCGAGAAGAGTGGCATCCAGCCCGCGATCATCACGATGCCGCCCGGCGAAAAAACCAAGAGCTTTGCCCATCTCGAGGCGGTTGTCGACGGCCTCCTGGCCGCCAGGCTGGAGCGCGGCGACGTCGTCATCGCGCTTGGCGGCGGCGTCATCGGCGATCTCACCGGTTTTGCCGCCGGGATCGTGCGGCGCGGCATGAATTTCGTGCAGGTTCCGACATCGCTTCTGGCGCAGGTCGATTCCTCGGTCGGCGGCAAGACCGGCATCAACAGCCCGCGCGGCAAGAACCTCGTCGGCGTCTTCCTCCAGCCCAAGCTGGTGCTGGCCGATACCGAAGTGCTCGACACGCTGCCGATCCGCGAATTTCGCGCCGGCTATGCCGAGCTTGCCAAATACGGGCTGATCGACCGGCCGGATTTCTTCGCCTGGCTGGAAACGAATTGGGAAAAGGTGTTCGCCGGCGGACCGGAGCGGGTCGAGGCCATTGCCGAAGCCTGCCGTGCCAAGGCCGATGTCGTTGCCCGCGACGAGTTCGAGACCGGCGACCGCGCTCTGCTCAACCTCGGCCATACGTTCGGGCACGCGCTCGAAGCCGCCACGCAGTATGACGGGACGCGCCTCGTCCACGGCGAGGGGGTCGCCATCGGCATGGCGCTGGCGTACCGGTTCTCCTCTCGGCTCAATCTCGCCAGCCCCGACGACGCGGCCCGCGTCGAGGCGCATCTGCGTGCCGTCGGGCTGCCGTGGCGGATGGCCGACATTCCGGGCGACTTGCCCGATGCGGATGCGCTGCTTTCATTCATCACGCAGGACAAGAAAGTGTCGCGCGGCGCGCTGACCTTCATTCTGACGCGCGGCATCGGCGAGGCCTTCATCGCCAAGGATGTGCCGGCCTCGGAAGTGCTGGCGTTCCTCAGGGAAAACCATCCAGGCAACGGGAAAGCCGGCTGAGATGGACACTGGCTGGGTCGTCTTCGCCGTTCTTGCCATCCTCGTCATCCTGGTCGTTGCCGTGCGCACCCGCCTGCTTGCCATGTTCGGCTATGAACTGTCGCGCATCGAGCCGCAGCGGTCGAGCCAGGACGAATTGCGCGGCGCGGTCGACGATTTCCGCCGCGACGGCCAGGTGGTGCGTGAGGATCGCGACCGCATCGGCGGCCTGTTCGACCTCGAAGAGCTCGAAGTTTCCGACGTCATGGTCCACCGCACGAATATGCGCTCGGTCAATGCCGACAATGCGCCGGAAGCGGTGGTGCGCGAGATCCTGCAGAGCCCGCACACCCGCATGCCGCTTTGGAAAGGTTCACTCGACAACATCGTCGGCGTGCTGCACGCCAAGGATCTGCTGCGCGCGCTGAACGAAGTCGGCAATGATTTCTCGCGGATCGACGTGATGAAGATCGCGTCAAAACCGTGGTTCGTGCCCGACACCACGACCTTGCAGGAACAGCTCAACGCCTTCCTGCGCCGCAAGACGCATTTTGCCGTCGTCGTCGATGAATATGGTGAGGTCGAAGGGCTGGTGACGCTGGAGGACATTATCGAGGAGATCGTCGGCGAGATCGCCGACGAGCACGATGTCGACATCCAGGGCGTCAAGCAGGAGGCGGACGGCTCCGTCGTCGTCGAAGGCACGGTGCCGATCCGCGACCTCAACCGGGCGCTCGACTGGAACCTGCCGGACGAAGAGGCGACGACCATCGCCGGCCTCGTCATCCACGAGGCGCAATCGATCCCCGAGGAGAAGCAGGCTTTTACCTTCCACGGCAAGCGCTTCGTCGTCATGAAACGCGACAAGAACCGGATTGCCAGGGTCAGGATCCGGCCGGCCGGCGACAGTTAAAGCGTTTCAGTGTTGGTAGGTTCTCCGAGCCGCTCTAACTCTTTGTTCTTACGCAATTCCAGACGGGAAACCGCTGCGCACTTTTCCTGGAATTGCCATCGAGCCGTCGCCTTGCCAATCTTTCGTTGGAACTCCCGCCCGCCGGGATGCATTCTTCGCCGATGACGATCGATCGGCGAACCTTGCTCCTGGCCTCGGTGGCTGCCTTGTTGCCAACCGGCACGAGAGCGGCGCGAGATACGCCATCCGCCGAAACTGTCGACTACGGTCCGGCCAAGCTCGATATCTATGCGCCCGATGGCGCGAAAGACCTGCCAGTGGTCTTCTTCGTCCATGGCGGCGCCTGGCGGACCGGCAAACGCAGCCAGGTGAACGCCAAGCCGGCCTTCCTGCTTGCCAACGGCTTCTGCTTCGTCTCCATCGACTACCGCATGCTGCCGCAGGCTGATGTCGCCACCCAGGCGGGCGACGTGGAAAAGGCCTATGCGTATGTCAGGACCAACATCGCCCAACATGGTGGCGATCCCAACCGCATCGTCGGCATGGGGCATTCGGCCGGCTGCCATCTGATCGCCCTGACCGGCATGCGCGGCGGATTGCCCGGCGTCGCTGGCCTGCTTCTCGACGATACAAGGGCTTACGATCTCGCCGCCCTTGCCGGAAGTGGCGGCATGGTGCGGGCCTATTCGCGTGTCTTTTCCGATCCTTCGCAGTGGGCGGCACTGTCACCGGCGAGCTATGTCGATGGCCGCAAGCATCCGCCGACCTTCATCGCCTATTCCCGCGCCGACGGTCGCGGCAAGCAGTCCACGGCCTTTGCCGAGCGCCTGCGCGCCAGCGGCACCGAGGTGACGCTGTTCGACGGCACCGCCTATACGCACATGTCGATCAACCGCGATTTCGGCGAGGACGGCGACGCGCTGACCGCTGCCGCGCTGGCGTTCCTGAAATCGACGGTCGGTTGAGCGCACCGGCTGTCCGTGGCGTGTTCCACTCGTTGTGCCTGGCAGCCGCCGATGCCGCCGGGCGGAAATTCAAAAGTCGTTGCTTGACCGTTCGCTGAGCGTCGCACCGGTTTCGGCGTCGACCGAAGCGAGGCTGACCTCATAGCCCCAGAGGCTTCGGACATGGCGCAGGGTCGCGTCGCGGCTGCCACTGTCGAGCAGTACGCCCTCCTTCACCTTGTGCTGCAGCCGCAAATGCCGGTTACCGAGCAGGTCGACATCCACCACCTGGATATCCGGCCGGCTCGCGCCGATGTCGTAGCTCTGGGCCAGCGCGGCACGTATCTTTTGGTAGCCGCGCTCATTGTGGATCGAGGCCACCTCGTAATGTGCGTCGTCGGCCTGATCGGCGAGGACAAACATCCGCCATTTCCGTATCAGGGCTGGGCTGAGGTGCTGGCGGATGAAGGATTCGTCGCGGTGGTTGGCCCAGGCGTCCAGGAGCACATCGCGCCAGTCACCGCGGCCCGCGATGTCGGGAAACCAGTCGCGGTCCTCCGCCGTCGGCGCGGTCGAAATGCGCTGTATGTCCTGCATCATGTCGAGGCCGAGCGCGTATGGGTTGATACCGGAGAACCGGGGGTCGTCGAAGGCCGGCTGGAAGATCACATTGGAATGGTTGCGCAGGACCTCGAGCATGGCGCCCTCGCTGATCTGGCCGTGGTCAAACAATGCGTTCATGAGGGTGTAGTGCACGAAGGTGGCGCAGCCTTCATTCATCACCTGCGTTTGCCGCTGCGGATAGAAATACTGCGCGACGATACGCACGATTCGGATGATCTCGCGCTGCCAGGGCTCGAGGACAAGGCTGTTCTTCTCGAGGAAATAGAGCAGATTTTCCTCGGGCAGGTTGAGCGATTTCTTCCGCTCCGCCAAGCCTTCGTCCTTCTTCTCGGTCTTGCTGCTGTCCTGCGAGGGAGGCAGCGTGCGCCACAAGTCGTTGTAGGAGCGTTCTTCATATTCCAGGCGCTCGCGCAGCCCTTCACGCTGCCGCTCCGACGACAGCTTTGGCGGCCTGTGGTATCGGAATACGCCTTGTTCCATCAGCGCGTGGGCGCAGTCGAGAATGCTTTCCACGGCCGACAGTCCGTGCCGCTCCTCGCATCGGGCAATGTAGCCCTTGGCGAACTCCAGATAGCTCAGAATTCCCCCGGCGTCGGTCCACTGCCGGAACAGATGATTGTTCTTGAAGAAATGATTGTGTCCGAGCGCGGCATGCGCCGTCACCAGGGCCTGCAAGGCCATGGTGTTTTCCTCCATCAGATAGACGATGCAGGGATTGGAGTTGATCACCAGTTCGTAAGCCAGGCCCCGTCCACCCTTGCGGTAGAGAAAATCCTGGTACAGGAAATGCTTGCCGAACGACCAATGACGGTACATCAGCGGCATGCCGACCGATGAATAAGCGTCGAGCATCTGTTGCGAGGAAATGATTTCCATCTGCACCGGATAGGTGTCCAGCTTGAGTTCCTCGATGGCGATTGCCGCGATCGCCTCGTAGGCGTGCGACAATTTCTGGAAATCCCAGTCGGATCCGGAAAAGAGCAAACCCGGTTTGCTGGCTGTCCTGGCCATGGTTTCCCCTCAGGCGCTCTTCCGGAGCGCGGGCTGTTTGGCGAAGAGCTGACGAAAGACAGGATAGATATCGGCGGCCGTGGCTATGCGGCTCATCTGGAAGTTCGGCCAGTTCGATTCGATGGCGCTGTAGGCTCGCCAGAGCGACGTCCCGTTTTCAGTCGCGCCGAAGATGTGACTCTCGCGTTCGTCGATGATCTCGACATAGGCGAAATACTGGCACAGGCGCATGAGCTTGCCGTTCAGCAGGGCGATGCAGCGCTCGGAATCGGTGGCGAAATTGTCGCCGTCCGAGGCCTGGGCGGCGTAGATGTTCCACTCGCTCGCGGGGTAACGCTGCTCGATGACGCGATGCATCTCCTCGAGCGCGGTGGAAACGACGGTGCCACCGCTTTGCGTGCAGTAGAAGAAGGTTTCCTCATCCACCTCCTGCGCCTCGTGCGTGTGGCGGATGAAGACGATTTCGGTGCGTTCATAACGTCGCTTCAGGAACAGGTGCAGCAGCACGAAGAAGCGCTTGGCCAGGTCCTTCTCGCGCTCGCCCATCGAGCCTGACACATCCATCAGGCAGAACATGACCGCTTTCGCATTCGGCACCGGGCGCTGGTCGAAGCGGTTGAACCGGATGTCGACCGGGTCGACGAAGGCAATCCGCCGGCGCCGGCGCTCCAGCCGCTCGATCTCTTCTTTGAGCGCCACGACGCGCTCGCGCGTTTGAGCATCAGGCGGCGCCGCCTCCAGCAAGGCGAGTTCCTGCATGATCGCGTCGACCGCCGCTTGCTTGGGGCGCCTGAGCGCAATGCGGCGGCCGTGGCTGTTGCGCATCGTGCGGCCGACATTGATATTGGTTGGCGAACCGGTGGCGGCGAAACCCGCCCGGCGCGGCTTGAAGGCAAGGATCTCCTTGAGGTTGAGCTTGACCAGGTCGGGCAGTTCGAGATCCTCGAAAAAGAGATCCAGCACCTCCTCGCGCGAAAGCACGAACCGGAAGTCGTCCTCGGACGCGGTTTTTCCCGGTGACGAACCGCCCATGCCTCCGCCCTGGCCGGGCTTGGGGATCAGGTCGCCTTGGGAGAATTGCCTGTTGCCCGGCAGGATGTGCCGGCGCCGGCCGGTGTCCCTGGCGTCGTTGAAGGTCGGCTCGCCAGTGCCTCTTTCGGGCATCGGCACGACGTGCTCCGCGTCCACGTCGGCGATCCGCCCAGCGCGGATCTGGTCGCGAATGCTGCGCTTGAGCTCCTCGCGGGCACGCCTGAGAAAGCGCTGGCGGTTGCCAAGGCTTTTGTCCTTCGGATTCAGGCGGCGGTCGATAAAGATCGGCATGCAACCATTCGGACTGCGCTCAGCCCGCCTTGTTCACCCGCATGTACCAATCGACCAGCCGGCGCACCTGCCGTTCCGTATAGCCGCGCTCCACCATCCGCTGGACGAATTCATTGTGCCGCTTTTCGGTGACGCTATCCTGCTTGGAGCCGAAGCTGATCACGGGCAGGAGGTCCTCGACCTGGCCGAACATGCGCTTTTCGATGACCTCGCGTAGCTTCTCGTAGCTCGTCCATGAAGGGTTGCGGCCATGGTTGCGTGCCCGGGCACGCAGCGTGAACTTCACCACCTCGTTGCGGAAGTCCTTCGGATTGGCGATGCCTGCCGGCTTTTCGACCTGCGACAGTTCGTTGTCCAACACCTCGCGGTTGAGGATCTGGCCGGTGTCCGGGTCCTTGTAGTCCTGGTCCTCGATCCAGGCATCGGCATAGGCGATGTAGCGGTCGAACAGGTTCTGGCCATATTCGCTATAGGATTCCAGATAGGCCTTCTGGATCTCATGGCCGATGAACTCGGCGTAACGGGCGGCCAGCTCCGACTTGATGAATTCGAGATAGGCGGCTTCCGTCTCCTTCGGAAACTGCTCCCGTTTGATCGCCTCTTCCAGGATGTACATAAGATGCACGGGGTCCGCCGCGACCTCGTTGGTATCGTAGTTGAACGTCTGCGACAGGATCTTGAAGGCGAAGCGCGTGCTGACGCCGGTCATGCCTTCGTCGACGCCGGCGGCGTCGCGATATTCCTGGACTGACTTCGCCCTCGGGTCGACTTCCTTGAGGTTCTCACCATCATAGGCGCGCATTTTGGTGTGCAGCGGCGAATTGTCGTGCTCGGCAAGGCGGGTCGAGACGCTGAACCGGCTGAGGATGTCCAACACCTCGGGCGCGCAAGGGCTGGAGGCCAATTCACTCTCGCGCAGCAGCTTCTCGTAGATCTGCCTCTCTTCGGTGATGCGCAGGCAATACGGCACCTTGACCACGAGGATGCGATCGAGAAACGCCTCATTGTTCTTGTTGTTCTTGAACTGTTGCCACTCGGATTCGTTGGAATGGGCAACGATGATGCCCTGGTAGGGAAAGGCACCAAAATTCTCGGTGCCGTTGTAACTGCCTTCCTGGGTCGCCGTCAGCAATGGATGCAGCACCTTGATGGGCGCCTTGAACATCTCGACGAATTCGAGGAGGCCTTGCGTCGTTCGGTTCAGCCCGCCGCTGTAGGAATAGGCGTCAGGGTCGGACTGGCTGAAATTTTCCAATTGCCTGATGTCGACCTTGCCAACCAGGGCCGAGACGTCCTGGTTGTTCTCGTCGCCAGGCTCGGTCTTGGCGATGCCGATCTGGCGCAGCCGCGACGGCATCAGTTTGACGACGCTGAATTTGGAAATGTCGCCGGACAGTTCGTCGAGGCGCTTGGCCGCCCATGGCGAGATAAGTCCGTTCAGGCGGCGCCTGGCTATCCCGTATTTGTCCTCCAGGAGATCGCTCATGCGATCGGGATGGAACAGGCCAAGCGGCGATTCGAAAACCGGACTGATCTGGTTGCCGACCTTGAGCGTGTAGATCGGGCGCTCCTCCATCAATTTCTTCAACCGTTCGGCCAAGGAGGATTTGCCGCCGCCGACCGGACCCAGGAGGTAGAGGATCTGCTTGCGCTCCTCGAGGCCCTGGGAGGCATAGCGGAAATACCCGGCGATGCGCTCGATCGTATCTTCCATCCCGTAAAAGTCGGAGAAGGAGGGATATATCTTGACGGTCCGGTTCGAGAAAATACGGCCTAGCCGCTCGTCCTTGCTGGTGTCGACCAGGTTTGGCTCGCCGATCGCCTCGACCATTCGTTCCGGCGCCGAGGCATACATCGATTTGTCCTCGCGGCAGGCGAGCAGATATTGCTGGAGACTTATCTCTTCCTGGGCGGCGTTCGCATAAATTTCCGAAAAGAGATGGAAGACGTCGGATTGGTTCTCACGCATGATCGTTGCCTTCGGAGCCATTCTGATGGGGCTCGCATATTCAACTGCGGGAAGGCATTGTTTGTTCCGTCGCTCCGGCCCGAATGGCCGTCCATCAACCGCGATTTCGGCGGAGATGACGGCAATGCGCCGAACGCCGCCGCGCCAGCGTTCCTGAAATCGACGGTCGCCTGATCCTGCCGACCGTCGCTCGCCCATTCCGTGGCTGGATCATGCCAAAAACGGCGGCGGGATATTGCCGTGCCGATATCCGCGGGTGCAATTGCTCTTCGTGAATGGGAGAAAATTCGCATGAATGGCGCCGATGTTCTGTGCGACGTGCTGTTGGCCAATGACGTGAACGTCTGCTTCGCCAATCCCGGCACATCCGAAATGCATTTTGTCGCGGCCCTCGACCGCAAGCCGTCGATGCGCTGCGTGCTCGGCCTGTTCGAGGGGGTGGTGACGGGTGCGGCCGACGGCTATGCGCGCATGACCGATCGTCCCGCCGCGACGCTGCTGCACACCGGCCCGGGCCTCGCCAATGGGCTGGCCAACATGCACAATGCAAGGCGCGCCTTCAGCCCGATGATCAACATCGTCGGGGACCATGCCTCCTACCATCTGCCGCTCGACGCGCCGCTCACCAGCGATATCGAGGGGCTGGCGGCGCCGATGTCGAAGTGGGTGCGCCGCATCGGAGGGCCCGCCGATGTCCAACCGGCCACGGAGGCGGCCTTTCGCGCCTCGCTGACACCGCCGGGTGTCACCACGCTGATCCTGCCGGCGGACGCCGCCTGGGGCGACGCCGACGCGGTTTCGCCCGGCAAGGTGGAACTCGCATCGCCGCCAGCCGTCGACATCGACGCCGTGCGAGCGGTGGCTACCGCGATCCGTGCCGCTCCCGGGCGCGCCGGCATGATCGTTCGGGGACGGGCGGCGCGGGCCGATGCCCTCGAGATCGCCGGCCAGATTTCAGCGGCCTGCGATGTCAGGCTGTTCAGCGAGGTTTTGATCGCGCGCATGCAGCGCGGGCGCGGGCGTGTCGCGCCGACGCGCATTCCCTATCCGGTCGACGCGGCGACGGCAGCGCTCAGGGATATCGATGTCCTTGTGCTGGTCGGCGGCAAGGAGCCGGTCGCCTTCTTCGCCTATCCGGGAAAACCGGGAAGGCTTGTTCGTGACGATTGCCAGGTGCTGACGCTCGCCGCCCATGGTCAGGATCTGCATGCGGCACTGGAGGCGCTTGGCGACGAACTGGGCGTCAGGCAATCGCAGCCGGCGTTGGTTGCAAGCGCCTTTCCCGAGGAAGCAACGCCAACCGGCAGCTTGACGGAAGATGCCATTGCACTCTCGGTGGCCAAAAAGCTGCCGGGCGACGCGATCGTCTGCGACGAGGCCGTCACCTCGGCGCGACGTTTCTTCGCGCTGTCGGCCTTTGCCGCGCCGCACGACTACATGATGGGCACGGGCGGGTCGATCGGCGGCGGCATTCCGCTGGCGACAGGCGCGGCGATCGCCTGTCCCGGCCGCAAGGTGATCAATCTGGAGGCCGACGGCAGCGGCATGTACACGGTGCAGGGCCTGTGGACGCAGGCGCGGGAAAAGCTCGACGTGGTGACGATCGTCTTTTCCAACCGCACCTATGCGATCCTGCATGGCGAGATGCGCAATGTCGGGGTGAACGCGATCGGCGAAAATGCCAGGCGCATGCTCGACCTCGACCATCCGGCGCTGGACTGGGTTTCGCTGGCCAAAGGCATGGGCGTGGAGGCGGCGCGTGCCGACACCTGCGAGCGGTTCGACGCGCTGCTCGATGCCGCCTTGTCGCGGCGCGGGCCATTCCTGATCGAAGCGATAATCTGAGCAGCGCGAGACGAGCTACAGGACCAGCTCCGGGATTTGGCTTACCAGCGGGTCTGTTCGCCCGGCGCCGCGGGCTCGATAGCCAGCGCGTGAACGCCCGCCTTCAACTCGTCGGCCAGCAGTTCGTTGACGGCGCGGTGGCGCTCAACGCGGCTCATGCCAACGAAATTCGCCGAGACGATGCGGACACGGAAATGTGTCTCGCCGGTACCATCGAACTCAGCGTGGTGACCGGATTCCACGTGATGATGGCCGGCGTGGAGATGGCTTTCGTTGAGGATGACCAGCCGCTCGGGCGAAAATGCCTTGTTGAGCTTGTCTTCCATGGTCGCCTGTATGGACATCGTCTTCTCCCTTCACCACATATGGTTGGCGCGCCGCCGTGAAAACCCGAAATAGGTTTCGCCGGGCCGTTGGCGCGCAACAAAATCGGTCATCCGCCTGCTTTAAGCCGCGATTCAGCGGTTAGGGCGATCATCGCGAAAATGTCAATTCTTGTTTCGCATCTGCGAACGCCCCATAAATGGGTAAGATGAAGCCGTATCCCAAATATTTCGAGAAGATTCGCGTCCGCCCCGACAAGGACGCGGAGGTGAAGGCGCACGCGCCGATCTGCCAGTGGGATGGCTGCAAGGAGGCTGGGACGCATCGCGCGCCGGTCGGCCGCATGAAGGAGGGCGAGTATTTCCGCTTCTGCTTCGACCATGTGCGTGAGTACAACAAGGGCTTCAACTACTTCTCCGGCGTGCCGGACACCGAGGTGGCGCGCTTCCAGAAGGAAGCGATGACCGGCCACCGGCCGACCTGGAAGATGGGCGTCAACGGCGCCTCGACGCGTTCCTCGCCCGACATGGCGCAGATGCGCTCCGGCCGCGCAGGCTACTACAACCGCATGCGCGATCCGTTCGACCTGTTCAAGGGACCGAAGGATCCGCGCGAGGCGCGCGAGCGCAAGGCCAAGCCGCTTGAGGCCAAGGCGCTGGAAACGCTTGGCCTTGATACAAAGGCGACTGGCAAGGACATCAAGGCGCGCTATAAGGAACTGGTGAAGCGTCACCATCCGGATGCGAATGGCGGCGACAGAGGTTCGGAAGACCGGTTCCGCGATGTGCTTCAGGCCTATCGCGTGCTCAAACAGGCGGGCCTGTGCTGAGCGACCCTATGGTTCGTGTCGTTTTCCAACTTTCATAAGGTTGGAAAAGGCTCTAAGACCGCCCCCGAACAAAATGGATTGCCGGCGAAACGCGACGTTTCGCCCGTGGAGACGTTGAGAGATATGAACAAGGTCGATCGCGACATCGCCAACCTGCCCGACACGACGGTGTCGGTGAAGGAGAAATTCGGTTTCGAGTCCAAGATGGTGGTGCCAGCGTACTCGGTCACCAGCGAGCATGTGCCCGATGTCGATCCCGATTATCTGTTCGACAAGGCGACGACCTTGGCGATCCTCGCGGGCTTTGCCTACAACCGCCGCGTCATGGTGTCGGGCTATCACGGCACCGGCAAGTCGACCCATATCGAACAGGTCGCCGCCCGCCTCAACTGGCCTTGCGTGCGCGTCAATCTCGACAGCCATGTCAGCCGTATCGATCTTGTCGGCAAGGACGCGATCGTGGTCAAGGACGGCCTGCAGATCACCGAATTTCGCGACGGCATCCTGCCTTGGGCCTACCAGCACAATGTCGCGCTTTGCTTCGACGAGTATGACGCCGGCCGTCCGGACGTGATGTTCGTCATCCAGCGCGTGCTGGAATCGTCCGGCCGCCTGACGCTGCTCGACCAGAGCCGGGTCATCCGCCCGCATCCGGCGTTCCGGCTGTTTTCGACCGCAAATACGGTTGGTCTGGGCGACACCACCGGCCTTTATCACGGCACCCAGCAGATCAACCAGGCGCAGATGGACCGCTGGTCGATCGTTACCACGTTGAATTATCTGCCGCACGACAATGAAGTGAACATCGTGCTGGCCAAGGCCAAGCATTATCGCGACACCAAGGGCAAGGACATCGTCAACAAGATGGTGCGCGTCGCCGACATGACGCGCTCGGCCTTCATCAATGGCGACCTGTCGACGGTGATGAGCCCGCGTACCGTCATCACCTGGGCCGAGAATGCCGAGATCTTCGGCGATGTCGGCATGGCGTTCCGGCTGACCTTCCTCAACAAGTGCGACGAGCTGGAGCGTTCGGTGGTTGCCGAGTTCTACCAGCGCGCCTTCGGCCAGGATCTGCCCGAGAGCGCGGCCAATGTGGTGCTGGGCTAAGCAGAGCCTCGATGGCGGGTCCGGGCGACAATACGCGCAACAAGTCCAAGACGGGGTCTGAAGCCGACAGCTTCAAGCGCGCCGTCACCGTCTGCATGCGCGCCATTGCCGGCGACAAGGAAATGGAAGTCGGCTTCGCCAAGGACAGGCCGGCGCTGGCGGGCAGCCGTGCGCGGCTGCCCGAACTGCCCAAGAAGGCATCGAAGTCCGACATCGCGATTACCCGCGGGCTCGGCGATTCCATGGCGTTGAAGCGCGCCTGCCATGATGTGCGCATCCACAGCAGACTGGCGCCGGAAGGCAAGGCCGCCCGTGCCATCTACGACGCGGTCGAACAGGCCCGCGTCGAGGCGATCGGCAGCCGCGCCATGCAGGGCGTCGCCGACAATATCGGGTCGATGCTGGAGGACAAATACACCAAGGCCAACCTCGTCGACGTCAAGGACAAGGCCGACGCGCCCATCGAGGAGGCGCTGGCGCTGATGGTGCGCGAAAAGCTGACCGGCCGGCCGGTGCCGAAGAGCGGCGAGCGGTTGGTTGAACTCTGGCGGCCCTGGGTCGAGGAGAAGGCCAAGGCCGACCTCGACGGCCTGTCGGAAAAGCTCGAGGACCAGCAGGCCTTCGCCCGCGTCGTGCGCGAGATGCTTGCCTCCATGGAAATGGCCGAGGAACTCGGCGACGACCAGGAGACCGAGGATTCCGAGGACAATGACGACAACCAGCCGCAAGGCGAGGAACAGAGCGAGGAGGGCGGCGAAGACGATTCCGGCTCAGAACAGTCCCAGTCCGAGGATGCCGAAGCCTCCGCAGACGACGAGCAGTCGGCCGAGACGGAAGCCTCCGATGCAACGGCCGACGATCTGTCCGATGATGACGATGCCGATGCCGAGACGCCCGGCGAGGCGCGCCGCAACGACAATCCCTTTACCAATCTGCCGAAGGAAATCGACTACAAGGTTTACACGTCAGCTTTCGACGAGACGGTCGGCGCGGAGGAGCTCTGCGAAGAGGAAGAACTCGACCGGCTGCGCGCTTTCCTCGACAAGCAACTTGCCAATCTGTCGGGCGTGGTCGGACGGCTCGCCAACCGGCTGCAGCGCCGGCTGATGGCGCAGCAGAACCGGTCCTGGGATTTCGACCTGGAAGAGGGCTATCTCGACCCGGCGCGGCTGGTGCGCGTCGTCATCGATCCGATGCAGCCGTTGTCGTTCAAGCAGGAGCGCGACACCAAGTTCCGCGACACGGTGGTGACGCTGGTGCTCGACAATTCCGGCTCGATGCGTGGCCGGCCGATCACGGTCGCCGCCACCTGTGCCGACATTCTGGCGCGCACGCTGGAGCGCTGCGGCGTCTCGGTCGAGATCCTCGGCTTCACCACGCGGGCCTGGAAGGGCGGACAGGCGCGCGAGAAGTGGCTGAAGGACGGCAAGCCGCCGAACCCCGGCCGCCTCAACGATCTGCGTCATATCATCTACAAATCCGCCGATCATCCATGGCGGCGGGCACGCCGCAACCTTGGCCTGATGATGCGTGAAGGCCTGCTCAAGGAGAATATCGACGGCGAGGCGCTGCTGTGGGCCCACAACCGGCTGATTGCCCGGCCCGAACAGCGCAAGATCCTGATGATGATCTCGGACGGCGCGCCGGTCGACGATTCCACGCTGTCGGTCAATCCGGGCAATTATCTCGAGCGGCATCTGCGCGCCGTCATCGAATTGATCGAGACGCGCTCACCGGTCGAGCTGCTGGCCATCGGCATAGGCCATGACGTCACGCGCTACTACAGGCGCGCCGTCACCATCGTCGATGCCGAGGAACTGGCCGGCGCCATGACCGAGCAACTGGCTTCGCTGTTTGCCGAGGAAAGCGCGAAGGATACGCGTCGCGGCGGCATGCGGCGCGCCGGATGATCTTTTCGCGAGGCGGGTTTAGGCAAACGCTTTTCGCCGCCATCGTCCTGCTCGCCGGTGTGGCTCCGGCAGGTTCGGCCGGCTCGGCTCCAGTCGAACCTGTCGCCGTCTCGGCACGCCCGATCACCGAATTCCACATTGGCCGCGCCGACAAGCAATTCGGTCCGCTCGAATTCGTCGGTGGGCTGGAAATGACCTCGCCATCGCGCGATTTCGGCGCGTTGTCGGCCTTTCGGTTTCTGAAAGCCGGCAGCGATTTCATCGGCGTTGCCGATATCGGTTACTGGTTCTTCGGCACTGTGGCCCGCGATGCCGACAGGCGCCCCGTGGGCATCCAGAATTTTCGCATGCAGCAGATGGCCGACCAGGGCGGGCAGCCGATCGACGAAAAATGGGAAGTCGACGCCGAAGGCCTCGCGGTCAAGGACGGCATTGCCACCGTCGGTTTCGAGCGCAACCACCGTGTCTCCCAGTTCAGGATCGACCCGGACAACATGAAGGCGCCATTTAGGCAGCTGGATTTCGTGGTGCCGGCGTGGGAGCTGCGGCAGAACCGCGGCTTCGAGACAGTCACCCATTCAAATGCCAATGGTCAGCATGAAGGCGGCCTGGTCGTGGTCTCGGAGAAGAGCCTCGACAAATCAGGCAACATCTACGCCGCCATTATCGAAGGCCCGCATAGGGGCGTCTTCACTGTCAAGCGCAACGACGATTTCGACATCACCGACGGCGCCTTCCTACCGGATGGCGACCTCTTGCTGCTGGAGCGCAGTTTCACCATGGCGGGCGGCCTCAAGATGCGGCTGCGGCGCATTTATGGAGAGAGCGTCGAGAAGGGCGCCGTCGCCGACGGGCCGGTGCTGCTGCAAGCCGACATGAGCTACCAGATCGACAATATGGAAGGGCTCGATGTCTGGAGCCGGGATGACGGCGCGTTGATGGTGTCGCTGATCTCCGACGACAACCACTCGATCCTGCAGCGCAATCTGTATCTGGAATTCATTCTGCACCAGGATTGAGGGGCAGCCCCTTCGCGACGCTCATTGGCGATGTTTTTATGCGTCGGCCATTTCCGAGAATCCTGCCCTGACAAGCCAGGGGTTGCGCGGAGCTCGACAAGTCCAGACAGGTCCAAACACCGCTGCTGACGGCTCTGGTCTGGACCGCTAGCTGTTGGTGGCGATCCAGATGACATGGCGCGCGCCGCGCTTGCCGTTGGCGCGCGTGTTGACTTCCTCGACAGCGAAACCTGCCTGTTTCAACCGCCGCGTGAAGCCGGCATCCGGCCCTTGCGACCATACGGCCAGGACTCCGCCCGGTCTTAGGGCGGTGCGTGCGGCGGCGAGGCCAGCCACGCTGTAGAGCGCGTCATTGCCCTTGTGGACGATGCCTTCGGGGCCATTGTCGACGTCGAGCAGGATCGCGTCCCAGGCAATGGGTGCGGACCGTATGAGCTGGCCGACATCGGTTTCGTGGATGGTGACGCGGGGATCATCGAGCGAGCCGGCAAAAATCTCGGCCATCGGGCCGCGCGCCCAGGCGACGACGGCCGGCACCAGTTCCGCGACGACGATCTCGGCATTGTCGCCCAATTCGGCGAGGGCAGCGCGCAGCGTAAAACCCATGCCGAGCCCCCCGATCAGGATTCTCCGCCGACGATGACCCGCAATCCTCTGGCAGCACAGTTTTGCCAGCGCTTCCTCGGAGCCGCTCAGCCGGCTGTTCATCAGCTCGTTGGTACCGAGCATGATCGAGAATTCAGAACCGCGCTGTTTCAGCCGCAGTTCCTGCTGGTCATCAGGCGTTTTCGCGGAGTCCAGCTGGATCCAGGGAATCACGGCTAGGCCGCAGCGGCGGCCGGCTGGCTCCAGCGGGCGGCGAGCAGCCGGTAAGGGATCAGAGCCACGACAGCGATGATCAGTTTCACGCTGAGGTCGCCGAGCGCCCAGGACACCCAGCGCATGGCGTCGACATGAAACACGCCCATCAATGGGGCGCTCTCCAGCGCAAACCCGTCGCTTGGGCCGACGAAGGCAAAGGCGGCTGAAAAGGCGACGCCGAAGAACACGAGGGTGTCGAACACCGATCCGACCAGCGTGCCGACGATCGGCGCCCGCCACCAGCTCTGCCGGCGCAAACGGTTGAACACGGTCACATCGAGCAATTGCGCGGACAGGAACGCCGCTCCGGAAGCCGCCGCGATGCGCACCAGCCGGTCGGCTGATGTCTCGAATTCGATCAGGCCATGGCGGAACAGGAAGGGCGGGACGAGGATCGAGCAGACCACCGCCGTCATGAAGCCGACAAAGACGATCCGGCGCGCCACGGCAGGCCCGTAACGGCGGTTGGCGAGGTCCGTGACCAGGAAAGAGAAGGGATAGATGAAAGCGCCCCAGGTCAAAACGTCGGCGAGCGACAGGCCGCCGATGTTTCCCTGCATGGGAAACTGCACGAGGATGTTCGATGCCACGACGACAAGCGCCATGGCAGCCACGAAAGGCAGGTACCGCGAGAAAGAAGACATTTTTTTATCCTGGGTAATGGAACCAGCGGAGCATCATGCCGAGGCAGCGCTCGCTTCGTAATTGAGCATCGGAGTGTCGAACCTTGCGGATCTATCCGATGCTCAGCGGCCAGCAAGGAGGTTGGCCAGGCGGTCGTCCCCCGCCTTTATCTGGATGTTACGCAGCGACCTGCTCGGCAAGCTTCTTGGCGATCTGCTTCTTCAAGAGACGCGCGCGCTGCGACAGTTCCTTGACGTCGGCCTTGGCCAGGAAGGCATCGAGGCCGCCGCGATGTTCGACCGAACGCAGCGCGTTGGCCGAGATGCGCAGGCGTACATTCTGGTTCAGCGCTTCCGAAATGAGCGTCACATTGACGAGGTTCGGCAGGAAGCGACGCTTGGTCTTGTTGTTGGCGTGGCTCACATTGTTGCCGGTCTGGACTGCCTTGGCAGTGAGTTCGCAGGTGCGGGACATGGTTCTAACCTTCAGTTCTCTCGGGGCCTGCCAAACCTTTGTACCCGCGCCGGGTGGCGCGCGGTTCTGGTCAGGCGGCCTTATGGAAAAGTTGGCGTTCCATAGTTGCATTTCACCGGGTCGTCAAGCTCCGGCTTCCGCACGGAAGCGCCCGGCTTTTCATATTAAGGCCGGATTTCACCGTATAAGCGGTCTCATAGGGACACGCCAGACCGGAGTCGCCCGCCTCCGGCCGAAACCAAGGATCCGATCCCGCCATGCCTCGTTCGTCTCACGCGCTTGTTGCCGCGCTTGTCATCGCCTTGCCGACCGCTGCGTCCGCTGCCTCGCCGCAGTCGTTCAAGGGCGAATACACGGTGTCGTTCCTTGGTCTCTCGATCGCCAGATCGACCTTTTCCAGCCATTATGAGAACGGTGCCTACGCGATCGAAGGCAGTGTCTCGGCGGCGGGTCTGGCCAAGCTGTTCGACGACACGCGGGGCACGATCTCGTCAAAAGGCACGATTTCGGGCCAGAAAATGGTGCCGCAGGCGTTTCGGGCCGACTACACTTCCGGCAAGAAGGCGTCTTCGATCGACATTCGCTTTAGCAATGGCAACGTGACCTCGACGCGGGTGATCCCCGCTCCGGGCAAGCGCGATCCCAAGGCCTGGGTGCCGCTCGGCGCCGGCGACCTGGCATCGGTGCTCGATCCGATGGCGGCGACCGTCATCCATGCCGACAGCCTCGACCAGGTCTGTGGCCGCAAGGTCAAGTTCTACGATGGTGAGATGCGCGCCGACCTGACGCTGACCTACGCCTCGAAAGGAACGATCTCGGTGCCGGGCTACAAGGGCGACACCGTCACCTGCCAGATGGGTTTCGAGCCGGTGGCGGGCTATCGCAAGGGCCGCAAGGCGCTCAATTATCTCAAGAACAAAAGCCGCATGATGGTGACGTTTGCACCGCTCGGCCAAACCGGCGTATATGCGCCGATCCACGCCACGGTCGGAACGCAGATCGGCACCTTGACCATCAGCGCCAGACGGTTCGAAGCGGTACAATAAGGCACGCCGCCGGAGACAGAACGGGCGCGCCACTGGAGACAAAATGGGGCGCGCAACACTGATCGGCTTTTCGGCGGTCGCCATGTGGGCATTGCTGGCGTTGCTGACGGATGCGTCCGGCAAGGTGCCGCCATTCCTGTTGTCGGCGATCACCTTCTCGATCGGCACAGGCGTGGGGTTTGTCGCCCGACTGTTCATGCCGGCCACCGACAGGAGTCAAAAGACCCCTCCTCAGGTCTGGGTGATCGGCATTGCCGGCCTCTTCGGCTACCACTTCTTCTACTTCACCGCGCTGCGCAACGCGCCGGCGGTCGAGGCGAGCCTGATTGCGTATCTCTGGCCGCTGCTGATCGTGCTGGGCTCGGCGCTGATGCCGGGCGAGAAGCTGGCCTGGAACCATGTCGTCGGCGCGCTGCTCGGCCTTGCCGGCACCGTGCTGATCGTCACCAAGGGCGGCGGCCTGGCTTTCGATGCGCGCTACGCCTTCGGTTACGCCATGGCCGCCGTCTGCGCCCTGCTATGGTCGTCCTATTCCTTGCTGTCTCGACGTTTCCCGTCGGTGCCGACCAGCATCGTCACCCGGTTCTGCGCGGCAACCGCCGTGCTGTCGCTCGTCTGCCACCTGGCGCTGGAACAAACGGTTCTGCCTGACGGCGCCGGCCAGTGGCTGGCCGTGCTCGGGCTCGGCCTGATGCCGGTGGGCGCGGCCTTCTATGCCTGGGACATCGGTGTCAAGCGCGGCAACATCCAGGTGCTGGGTGCCGCGAGCTACGCGGCGCCGCTGCTGTCGACGCTGGTGCTGATCGCGGCCGGCGTCGCCGAACCGTCGCTGCGCATTCTGGCCGCCTGTGTGCTCATCACCGGCGGCGCGGCGCTAGCGGCAAAATCGCTGTTCCTGCGCAAGCCGGCTACGGAGAGCGGAGCCAGGGCATCCGAAGACGGAGCCAGGGCATGACGATGCCGTTTGCTGGGGGCATTGACGGCAACGCCAATGCGACGCTGATCTTTTCGCTGGTGGCGGCGGTGATCTATGGCTTCACGCTTGGCATGCCGCCGACGCTGGCCCGCTCGGCGGCAAAGACACTTGCCGTCGCGATGCTCGCCGTACTCGCCGCAATACAAGGCGGGCCGCTGCTGCTGGTCGCCGCCCTTGCGCTGAGCGCCATTGGCGATGCCTTCTTGTCGCGCGACGGCGAAAAAGCCTTTCTCGGTGGACTGGCCAGTTTTCTCGTCGCCCATATCGTCTATGTCGCGTTGTTGCTGCGCAGCGGTGCCGGATTGGAGTTGCTTGGCGCCGAGCCCTGGCGTAGCGCGATCGCGCTGGCCATGGCGGTGTTCGCGATCGTCATGCTGGCCGCGCTTTGGCGCCGCGTTGGTCCCGGCTTGCGTATACCGATTGCCGTCTATGTCGTGGCGATCCTGGCGATGGGCATGTCGGCGCTAACGACAAGCAATGTCTGGGTGATCGGTGGCGCCGTACTGTTCATGGCATCGGACGGGCTGCTCGCCATGGAGAAATTTTTAGTGGCGGCCGTCTCGCAGCATCGCGCCTGGATGCGTTTCACCGTGTGGGTTTTGTACTATGCCGCCCAACTGGCGGTCACGCTGGGATTCCTGCTGGGTTAAATCGGCTTCGGCTGCCAGCCCGGCTCGGCCAGTTCGAAGGCGGCGAAATCAAAACCCGGCGCCACCGTGCAGCCGACCAGCGTCCATTCGCCCAGTGTACGCGCCGATTGCCACCAGCCCGCCGGCACGACGATCTGCGGCCGTTCACCCGCCGCGAGCTCGATGCCGAGAACCTGCTCGATAATGGCGCCGCCTTCTTCCCACATCGACAATGCCAATGGCGCGCCGGCATAAAAGTGCCAAAGCTCGGCGGCGTCCCTGACCCGATGCCAGGCCGAAACCTGATGCTGTTCCAGCAGAAAATAGATGGCGGTCGAATGGCCGCGCGCACCGCCGGCTTCGTCGCGAAAGGTTTCCGCGTACCAGCCGCCTTCCGGATGCGGCTTCAGGGCGAGTGTTGCGATGATTTCCGCGGAACTGGTCATCGGCAGAAAGCTGGCATCAGAAATTGTCCTTGCGCTTGCGGATCTCGGCGAAGACCTCGGCATCCCCGGCCTTTTCCATGCCAAGATGCTTGCGGATTGCCGGATCGTGCCAGCGCAGGAAGGGATTGGTCGACAGTTCCTCGCCGATCGTCGTCGGCAGCGTCGGCTTGTTGTCGACCCGCAGCGCCTCGATCCGCGCGGCGCGCTCCTTCAACGCCGAATTGGTGGGGTCGACGCTCAGCGCGAAACGGGCATTGGCGAGCGTGTATTCGTGGCCGCAATAGATTGTCGTCTCGGCGGGAAGGGCCGCGAGATTCCGCAGCGATTCGTACATCACCGGCGGCTTGCATTCGAACAGCCGTCCACAACCCAGCGCAAACAACGTATCCGCGGTGAACGCCACTTTCGACAACGGCAGATGGTAGGAGACATGGCCAGCGGTATGCCCGGGCGTGGCGATCACTTCGATGCGCTCATGGCCGAGATGCAGGACGGAGCCTTCTTCGACGGTTTCATCGATGCCGGGAATCTTGGCCTTTTCCGCCTCCGGGCCGACGATGCGCAGCTTGAAGCGCTCCTTGAGCGCCAGATTGGCCTCGACGTGATCCATATGATGATGCGTGGTCAGGATCATCGTCGGCGTCCAGCCGGTGCGCTTGATCGCGGCCAGGATCGGCGCTTCCTCGGGCGCGTCGATAATCGCGGTCTGGCCGCTTTCGGGGTCATGCACCAGCACGCCGAAATTGTCGGTGCGGCACATGAACTGTTCGATTTCGACCGGCATCGCATTTCTCCATTTGCCGCCGCAGACATAGGGCGCCGCTGCGTGAATGTCATCCCGGATGAGAAAGCGAATGTCATCCCGGATGGCGAGCAAAGCGAATGTTATCGTGGGATGTCAAATTGACATCCGCCGTGCCGGCCGCTTTGGCCTTTTGTTGAATCCGGCTGACATCACGGCTACATCCCTGACATGCATTCCGACATCGTCGACCTTCGTTCCTTCTATTCGACAACGCTCGGCCGGTTCGCCGAGCGCTCGATCACCATGGCGCTGTCGTCGATATGGGCCGCGGTGCCCAATGAGCGGCTGGTCGGCCTGGGCTATACCTTGCCCTGGCTGGAACGCTTCGGCACCGACGCCGAGCGGGTCTTCGCCTTCATGCCGGCGACCCAGGGCGCCGTGGTCTGGCCGGCGGCCGGGCCAACGGCGACGGCCCTGGTGTTCGACGAGGAACTGCCACTGGTCGATTCCTGCATCGACCGCATGCTGCTCGTCCATTCGCTCGAACACGTCGAAAACCCGCGTGAAACGCTGAACGAGATCTGGCGGGTGCTGTCGCCGGCCGGGCGCGTCGTCATCGTCGTGCCAAACCGGCGCGGTGTCTGGGCGCGTTTCGAACATACGCCGTTCGGCAATGGCCGGCCCTTCTCACGCGGGCAGCTCACCGAATTGCTGCGTGAGGCGAATTTCACGCCCGCCGCCTGGTCGGATGCGCTGTTCTTCCCGCCATCGCGGCGGCGTTTCATGATGCGCTTCCACAATGTGCTGGAGCGCGCCGGCCGGAGGCTGTGGCCGATCTTTTCCGGCGTCATTGTCGTCGAAGCGCAGAAACGGCTCTATCAAGGCGTGCCGGTGGCCCAGCGTGCGTCCCGCCGCGTCTTCGTGCCGGTGCTGTCGCCGCATGGCGCGACACGGCTCGGCCGGCGGGCCGAGGCAAGGGGTGTGGCATCGCCCCGGCAAGTGACACCTTCGTGATCGCGATGGAAACTTGCATCGCGCCGCGTCTTTCCGACCTATCTGTCGTGCTGGGCTCGCGGAGTGGTTGAGGGGCTGCCGCCGTCGGCTCCCTTCATCCGGTTTCAGCTTCGCTACTGAACGCAAGGACCTCGGCCATGGCTGATCAATTGGACAATCAGGCCACCATTCAGCCGGTCGCCGTCGCCAGCAGCCTGCGCGATCAGGTGGCGACGATCAAGCGGGCGCTGATCGGATCGCCGGTTCGCAAGTGGTTGCTGTGGACGTCGCTCGGCATCATGGGCGTCATTATCGCGACGTCGATCGGCCAGGTCTTGCTCAACCGCTGGAACCAGCCCTTCTACGATGCCCTCGCGCGCCGCGACATGGCGGCCTTCCTGCATCAGCTGATGGTCTTTGCCATGATCGCCGGCGGACTGCTGGTGCTCAATATCGGCCAGACCTGGCTCAACCAGATGATCCGGCTGAAGTTGCGCGAGGCGCTGACGCTGGACCTGATCGACCAATGGATGCGGCCGGCGCGCGCCTTCCGGCTGGCCAATGCCGGCGCCATCGGCGTCAATCCCGACCAGCGCATGCAACAGGATGCCGCGCATCTCTCGGACCTGTCGACCGATCTTGGTGTCGGCCTGCTGCAGTCGTTCATCCTGCTCGTGTCCTTTGTCGGTGTGCTGTGGGAACTGTCTTCGGGCTTCGTCTTCCACGTCAACGGCTGGTCGCTGGCGATACCGGGCTACATGGTTTGGGCCGCGTTCCTCTATGCCGGTACCGCCTCGTGGCTGAGCTGGCTGGTCGGGCGGCCGCTCATCAGCCTCAACAGCGACCGCTATACGCGCGAAGCGGAACTGCGCTCCTCGATGGTGCGCGTCAACGAGAATGTCGATGCCATCGCGCTGTACCGTGGGGAGGATGACGCCAAGCGACGGCTGCAACTCGACCTCGGCACGGTGCTGGGCGCCATGCGGCGCATCTACACCGCCCAGATCAATCTGTCCTGGGTAACCGATACCTATGGCTGGATCACGGTCGTGGCGCCGATCCTGGTCGCCTCGCCGGTCTATTTCTCGGGGGATATCAGCTTTGGCGGGCTGATGATGGCGGTCGGGGCCTTCAACCAGGTCCACTCCTCCCTGCGTTGGTTCATCAACAACATCGGCAGCATTGCCGACTGGCGCGCCACGCTGATGCGTGTCGCCGACTTCCGCATCGCGCTCGATGAAACCGATGTGCTGCACGACAAGGAGAAGCGCATCGAATTCGCCGACAACGCCAATGGCAACCTGACGTTCGAGAAGCTTCAGGTGGCATCGCCGGACGGATGCACCAAGCTCGCCGACCAGCATGTCGAAATCCATGCCGGCGAGCGCGTCATGATCACCGGTGAACCGGGCGCCGGCAAGACGCTGTTCTTCCGCGCCATTGCCGGGCTGTGGCCGTGGGGCAGCGGGCGGATCGGCCTGCCGGCGGGGGAAACCATCATCTTCGTGCCGCGTGTGCCCTATTTGCCGGCCGGCACGCTGCGCGAGGTCCTCAATCACCCGAACGGGCATGCGCCGGCGAACGACGCAGACATTTCAGCGGTGCTTGCCGAGGTCGGTCTTGGACGGCTGTCGTCGTCGCTCGACCGCGTCGGACGCTGGGACCATGAGTTGGGCGATGACGAACAGCGATTGCTTGGCGTGGCCAGGCTCGCCTTGCGACAGCCAAAATGGGTGATCATCGACGAAGCCATGGATGCGTTCGACGGACCCTCGCTGCGGCGCGTGCTGTCGCTGCTGGAGAAGCGCCTGCCCGGCGCCGCGATCATCAACATCGGGCGCGGCCAGCACAACAATCAGTTCTTCCCGCGTTCCCTGACGATCGTTAAGGATTCCGACGCGCCCGCGCTGAAACCTGCCCACGTCAGGGCGGGTGCCATCGAGCCGCCGCCAGCCGCGGCAAGCCTCCACCACAGGAAGTAGCAGTTTTTCCCCCGTTGCGGCCCGTTGCCTGGCCGCCAAGGCCTGGCGGTCGGCATCTCGCTGCCGGACGAGAAGGAATGCGCCCTGCAACGCGCCGTGCTCGATCGCTGAGCTGTCGCCGGTCAGGCCGGTGGAATTCCAAACTTGCCACGAACTTCGTCGTAGAGGTCGCGCCGCCAGCGGCGGCCGTGGAGATAACCGTTGATCAGTTCCGGCAATGAATAACCAAGCGCATCAGACGAGCGGTTGGCCATGTATCCTGCAAATGCCTGTGGTATTCGCCCCCGGAGAATATCGGCGATGATCTGCCGCGTGATCATAAAGGGAGGGACATGGGGGTAGGAGCGAGCGATGTGCGGATGCTTACTCATCAGGATCGCGTAGGCTTCGACATAGCCGTCCCTGCGGCCTGAAATCGAATTCTGCGAATTGTGCTTCGTCCAGTCGATATCTTCCGATAATTGCGCGCCGAAGCGCTGTGCGAAGCGCAGCAGAAGCTCGCGGTCCTGCATCCGGGGAATGTCGCTGTCATAGCCCCCGATGGCCAGCAAAGCCTCGCGCCTGGCCGTTATAGCCGATCCGGCTATGAAGGCCGTTTGCGCAACCACCGCCCGCTCCAGCATTGGCGGGTTCAGAAAAGCGCCGCGGTTGACGCAGGCGGTGCCGCGGCCACCCTTCACCGAGACATATGAGGAGAGCAGGACTTCGAGCGCTGGATTGTCGTCGAACCATGCCAGCGTCCGTTCGAGCCGGTGCGGCAGGAAGAGATCGTCCGAATCAAGAAAAGTCACCACGGGCGCCCGGGCTAGCTCGATGCCGGCATTCCTGGCGGCATTGGCGCCGCGCCACTTCGCGCCGACATAGATCAGCCGGGGGTCATGGATGCGGGCGAGCGCCGCCTCGGTCCCGTCCGTCGAACCATCGTCGATGACGATATGTTCAAATCGCGGCATGCTCTGGGAAAGCACGCTTTGGACGGCGCGGAGCACCGTTTCGCGCCGGTTGTGAGTCGGCGTGATCACCGTGACGAGGGGCGCCTGTTCGGTGTTCCCGATCATATCACGTCGGTCGCCTCCAGCGCGTAAACACCCTTCGCGCCAGGTCCTTTGATCATCGGGATGGCTAAATGGATCGGACTTCCCCCTGGATGGGCCTCATCGGATTCGGTGCGACGCTACAAAAAACAACCTGCCATGTCACCCCGTCGTGCCGTCGTTCGACCGACCAGGCATGATGAATTCCAGCTCATGGCGCTTCAACTGCAACACTTTCGCACCCGCTGAAAGACGCGCGGCCACCCTCAAGGATTGGCAGTCGCGCCTGCGGGCGTCGCCCATTTCATTATCGCTTCAGCAGGAACACTGCTTGTTGGCCAAAGAAATTCCAGAACCACCATGGCATCGACAGGCCGATCTTCTGGCCGTTGGCGTCGAGCGCGGTCGCCTTCTCCACTGTCGCGCCAAGCTCTTCGCACAAATTGACGAAGTCTCGGATCGTGCAGAAGTGGATGTTGGGCGTGTCGTACCAGGAATAGGGCAGGTCGCTGGTCACAGGCATGCGGCCCTTGACGAACAGCGACAGGCGCACCCGCCAGTGACCGAAATTGGGGAAAGACACGATCGCCCGGTTGCCGATCCTGAGCAGCTCGTCGAGCACCAGCTTCGGGTTGCGGGTGGCCTGCAGGGTCTGCGACAGGACAACGAAGTCAAAGCCCTTGTCGGGATAGAATTCGAGATCGGTGTCGGCGTCGCCCTGGATGACACTGAGACCGCGCGCCACGCATTCGTTGACGCCACGCTGCGACAGCTCGAGTCCGCGACCGTCGACCTGCTTGGTGTCCTGCAGCAATTCGAGCAATGAGCCGTCGCCCGAGCCGACGTCGAGCACACGCGATTGCGGCGGGATGAGGTTGGCGACGACCTCGAGGTCGACGCGTTGGCTGCCGTTGACGCTCATGGCTTCGCCTGGTGGACGGCGCGTGACCTTGGTCCGAAACGTCTGCAACTTTTCGGGGTCATGGCTTCGCCGTCCTGTTTGGCGCATGACCTTGATCCGAAACGTCTGCAACTTTTCGGGGTCATGCGCTGAGCCCCCTGGCGCGCGCGGCCGAGCCGATGAAGCCGTTGATGGCGGCAAACAGTTCCGGCTCGTCGAGCAGGAAGGCGTCGTGGCCGCGATCGGTCTCGATCTCGACGAAGGATACCGAGGCGCCGGCGGCGTTGAGTGCGTGGACGATGGAGCGGCTCTCTTCTGTCGGGAACAGCCAGTCCGATGTGAAGGACACCAGGCAAAAGCGGGTTTTCGTGCCGGCGAAGGCGTCGGCCAGCCGGCCGCCATGATCGGCGGCGAGGTCGAAATAATCCATCGACCGCGTCATGTAGAGATAGGAGTTGGCATCGAAGCGGTCGACGAAGGTCATGCCCTGGTGGCGCAGATAGCTCTCGATCTGGAAGTCGGCATCGAAGCCGAAGGTCAGCGCTTCGCGGTCCTGCAAATTGCGTCCGAATTTGCGGTGCAGGGCGGCTTCGGACAGATAGGTGATGTGGGCGGCCATGCGCGCCACCGCCAGCCCTTTCTCCGGGCGCTTGCCGTGTTCGAAATATTTGCCGCCATGCCAGTCCGGATCCGCCATCACGGCCTGCCTCCCGACTTCGTGGAAGGCGATGTTCTGTGACGAATGGCGCGCCCCGGTGGCGATCGGCAGCGCCGAGAACACGCGCTCGGGATAGCTCGACGCCCATTCCAGAACCTGCATGCCGCCCATCGAGCCGCCGAGCACGCAGAACAGTTTCTCGATGCCGAAATGGTCGATCAGCATCTGCTGCGCGCGCACCATGTCGCGGATGGTGATGACCGGCAGGTCGAGGCCATAGGGTTTACCCGTGGCCGGGTTGGTAGAGGCCGGACCGGTGGAACCCAAGCAGCCGCCGATGACATTGGAGCAGATGACGAAGAAACGGCTGGTATCGATGATCCTGCCCGGTCCGATCAGCACTTCCCACCAACCGGGCTTGCCGGTTACCGGATTGGTGCTGGCGACATGCTGGTCGCCGGTCAGCGCGTGGCAGACGAGGATGGCATTGGAGCGGGCATCGTTCAGCGTGCCATAGGTCTGGTAGGCGATCTGGAACGGCGACAGCAGCGTGCCGGCGTCGAGCTTGAGCGGCTTGTCGGGTCCGAAACGCAACACCGGGCTCGACGGTTGGTCGGCCTCGTTGTTGGTCTTTCCTGCACGCAGAGCGGCCATCACGTCTCTCTTGCTGCACCGTGCGCTCGTGGAAATCGTTGCCGATCTCCGCCGCCGATGCGTCCGTCCGGCCGGTCGCGGACAACAAAAAACCGGCATTGCCTTCGCAAAGCCGGTTACGTCACGCAAACGGCCCTTTAGCGAATTGTTTAACGTGGCTGCAAGCCGACCGGCCAAATCACCACGGAACTGTCATCGTCTTTCTAGAACCCGCCTGCCTCGCCGTCAATGGCGGCGGCTGGCACCACTGCCACCTCTCGACATTGCGTGCCATGGCTTGTATTTCCGCAGCGGCCTCCGGATGGAGGCGTTTTCGACGGATTTTGCAAGATATGAACCAGACACCGGATCAGGCACGTCCAACTCCGCGCGCGGGCATCATGGACATAGAGGCCTATGTGCCCGGCAAAAGCTCGGCGGCCGCCGGTGTGGCCAAGGTCTACAAGCTGTCGTCGAACGAGAATCCGCTTGGGCCTTCGCCGAAGGCGATCGAGGCCGCGCGCGAGGTCGCCGGCAAACTCGACATCTATCCCGACGGCAGCGCCAAGCGGTTGCGCGAGGCTATCGCCGAGGTGCATGGCCTCAACGCGCAAAACATCATCTGCTCCAACGGGTCGGACGAGATCCTCGGCCTGTTGGCGCAGACCTATCTCGCGCCCGGCGACGAGGCTATGTTCACCGAACACGCCTTCATGGTCTACAAGATCTACATCCAGTCGGCAGGTGCCACCCCGGTCGTGGTCAAGGAGACCGACGAGCGCGCCGACATCGACGCGATGCTGGCGGCCGTCACGCCGCGCACGAAAATCGTGTTCCTGGCCAATCCCAACAACCCGACCGGCACCTATGTGCCGTTCCAGGAGGTGCGCCGCCTTCATGCCGGACTGCCGGGAAACGTGCTCCTGGTGCTCGACGCGGCCTACGCCGAATATGTCCGCCGCAACGACTACGAAGCCGGCATCGAGCTGGCCGGCAGCGCCGAGAACGTGGTGATGACCCGCACCTTCTCCAAGATCGGGCTCGGCGGCGCGCGCATCGGCTGGATGTATGGTCCCCTGCATATCGTCGACGCCATCAATCGTGTACGCGGCCCCTTCAACGTCAATGCGACTGCGATCGAGGCTGGCATCGCCGCGATCCGCGACCGTGCCCATGTCGAGCGCAGCGTGGCGCATAACGAGACCTGGCTCACCTGGCTGAGCGGCGAAATGACCGGGCTCGGGCTGCGCGTGACGCCGAGCGTCGGCAATTTCCTGCTCATTCATTTTCCCGACGATCAGAAGCATTCCGCGGCGGCGGCTGACGATTATCTGAGCGCGCGCGGCTATATTCTGCGGCGCGTTTCAGGTTACGGCTTTCCCAACGCGCTTCGCATGACCGTCGGCACTGAAGAGGCCAATCGCGGCGTTGTCGCCGCGCTCACGACATTCCTGAAAAGCTAGAACGTCTAAAGAGCTGGAACACCATGGCATCACCGATGTTCGAAAAGATCGCGCTGGTCGGTATCGGCCTGATCGGCTCGTCTCTGGCCCGCGTCATCCGACGCGAGGGCTTGGCTCGCCATGTCGCCATCTCGACGCGCAGTGCGGCAACGCTCAAGCGAGCCGAGGAACTGGGCCTTGGCGATTCCTACACCATCGATGCCGGGGACGCGGTGCGTGATGCCGATCTGGTCGTTGTCTCGGTGCCGGTCGGCTCATCCGGCGCTGTAGCGGAGGAAATCGCGCCGGCGCTGAAAAAGGGGGCGATCCTCACCGATGTCGGCTCGACCAAGGCCTCGGTCATCGCGCAGATGCAGCCGCATGTGCCTGAAGGCGTCCATTTCATTCCTGGCCATCCGCTGGCGGGCACCGAAAAATCCGGCCCGGATGCCGGGTTTGCCGACCTGTTCGACAACCGCTGGTGCATCTTCACGCCGGTGCCGGGCACCGATCCGGAAGCGCTGGAACGGCTGTCGGAATTCTGGCGCCGCTGCGGCGCCAACATCGACACGATGGACCCGCAGCATCACGACATGACGCTGGCCATCGTCTCGCATCTGCCGCACATCATCGCCTACAACATCGTCGGCACCGCCGACGATCTGGAATCGGTGACCAAGACGGAAGTGATCAAATATTCCGCCTCCGGTTTTCGCGATTTCACGCGTCTGGCTGCCTCCGATCCGACCATGTGGCGGGACGTGTGCCTGCACAACAAGGATGCCATCCTGGAAATGTTGGCGCGGTTCTCGGAAGACCTGGCGTTCCTGCAGCGCGCCATCCGCTGGGGCGACGGCGACAAGCTCTTCGACCTGTTCACCCGCACCCGCGCCGTGCGCCGCTCGATCATCGAGGCGGGCCAGGATATCGACGCGCCCGATTTTGGCCGCCAGGCGGTCGAGCATCCGGCAAAGAGCTAGGTGATTTCAACCGGCCAGGCGGTTGCCATCATGGCGAGCGTCTCCGCCCGATCCGGCGCGCCCAGCCGGCCGCCGAAGCGCAGGCACTTGAGCGCGGCGGCCGCGCTGGCAAAGCGCAGTGCGTGCTCGACCGCCATGGCTTCCGCCAGCCCGACGGCAAAGGCGCCATGAAAGACATCGCCGGCGGCCAGCGTGTCGACCGCCTTGACCCTCGGTGCCTCGACATGGCGGGATGATCCGGCGCTTCGGTCGAACCACCAGGTACCCGCCGCGCCGCCGGTGACCGCGACGAACGCATCGGTGCGGGACGCCAAATCGGTGCAGGCGGTCTCCAGATCCAGCGCGTGGCCGCATATGATGCGGACCGCCGGCTCCGAGGCGACGATGTGCGAGGCGAGCGGCAATAATCGCTCCAGTACCGCCAGGGGCGCGGTATCGGCATCGAGTATGGCTGGGCGGCCGGCGGCGCGCGCCGCCTTAAGGGCAAGCGCCGCGGCGCCCGGCCAGCGCACGTCGGCCAGTACGGCGTCGAATGCCGTTATGTCGGTGAACGGCAAAACCTCGGGATCGGCCTGCGCGCGCGCGTCGTAGAAAGGCACGATGATCCGCTCGCCATGCGCATCGACCAGGATCGAGGCCAGTGCCGAGCGGGCGCCGCTGACGCGGCGTACATGGCTGCAATCGACGCCCTCGGCCTCTATCCCGGCAATCAGCAGATCGCCGACCGGATCGTCGCCGGCGCTAGCCCATAGCGACACCTCGGCACCCAGGCGATGCGCGGCGCAGGCCGCGCTCGTCGCCATGCCCGAGGCGATCTGGATGCCGTCCGAGGCGATGAATTTTCCCTGATGCGTGGGCAGTGATTCGACACGAAGAATGGTGTCAAGCGTCAGTGCGCCGACGCTCAGCAGCTTTGCCGGCCCCGCCATCCGTTAGTTGACCGGCTTGATCTTGCCCAGCGGAATGAAGCCGAGGGAAGCCTTGCCCTTGACCACTTTCAGCGGCATGGACGGTTCGCTGCCAAGCAGCGCCAGGGCGCCAAAACCCTGCTCGATCGCATTCTTCTGCTCGGGTATGGCGCCGGCAAGAATAGATGCCACCGCCTTGGGATCCTTGATCCTGATCATCAGGTCGGCGTCGACGAGACCCTCGGCATCGACTGACAGCGGCCCGGAAACGGTGACGCGCGCCGTGCCGGACGACAGATCGAGGTTGCGGATTTCGATCCGCTGGCCGCGCAGGCTTTTCACCTGCGTGCCGATCAGCGCCACGCCGTTCTTCAGTGTCACGTCGCCGCTGGCATCGAGCGCCGGCAACACCCGCCCGCCGATCGCGTCGGCATCGATCTCGAGATCGCCAAAGCTGCCGACATAATCGAGATCGCCGTTGTTGGGCTGCAATTGGCCTGACGCCTTGCCGGCACTGAACAGTTCCACCGGATCGGTGTCGTCGGCCGGGTCGGTCTGGCCCGACAGGCCCTCGGCCTGCAGCGCTACACGCCGGGGCAGCGGGTACCACAATTTGACGTTGGCCTGCAGATTGTCCCAGTCGATCCAGAGCGGCATCATGCCGGGGACGGAGGTCCGGAGTGGACCGCGTAGATTGGCAACAGGCGACAAGGGCTGGACGATCTGGGCGACGGCGTTGAAGGAGCCGGCCGAGGCAGCAATGCTCTTGGCGTCGTCCTCGTAGGCGAGGTTGTCGCAAGAGACGGCAAAGCTCAGTGGATAGCCACCGACCTGGAGGTTGGCGCAACCGGCCTCGATGCCGCTCTTGTTGAGCGTGGCAACCGCCTTTTCGGCCTCGGACCGGACCCTGCTGGCCAGATAGAACCAGCCGGCGCTGTAAATGGCGAACAGCACGAGGATGAACGCGGCAAGCCACCACAGGCGGCGACGGTTACCCGGTTGGCGTTCGTCACTTGACGTCATGCTTTGGCTCTCATTAACGCATGGATGGTGTGGACGGATTCTCAGGTTCCGAACACTAGGTAGACAGAGACGGATGGAAAAAACACCGGTTACCGGTGCGGTGCTGCCATTCTTTTTGCAATCAGGCGCGGTGATATGGGCGATTTTTGGGTGTTCGGCTACGGTTCGCTGATCTGGCGGCCGGGTTTCGCTCATGTCGAGACACGACGCGCCCGCCTGCATGGCTATCGCCGCTCGCTCTGCGTCTATTCCTTCGTGCATCGCGGCACGCGCCAGCGGCCCGGACTGGTGCTTGGCCTCGACCATGGCGGCTCCTGCGTCGGCCTTGCGTACCGCGTCCCTGGCGAATTGCGCGACGAGGTCATTGCCTATCTGCGCGAGCGCGAACTCGTCACCAGCGTCTATCTCGAGCGGACGCTCAAGGTTCGCCTCGACGGCGGTGGCACGGTGGAAGCCGTGGCCTACGTCGTCGACCGCAAGCATGAGCAATATGCGGGCGCGCTGGACGCGGCGGAGGCGGCGGCCGTGGTGCGCGGCGCGGTCGGCCGATCCGGTGACAACGAGGATTATGTGCTGAGCACGCTGAAGCATCTGGAAGCGCTCGAGATTCGCGACCACTGGCTGGAGGATGTGGCGCACCGGATAGCGACTTTGTGAAGCGCTGGCTCCGCGGAAAAGGGTGGCCAGGCCTTTGACCTCGATGCGGCAAGACCTAGGTTAGGCTCCGAACCCAGCCAGCGGGCGGCATCCGCCCGGTCCCAATCACCACGGAGATCCGTCTTGCAGAAACGCCGTCTCGGTCGCACCGACCTTTCCATCGCGCCGCTGGTTCTGGGTGGCAATGTCTTCGGCTGGACCGCCGACGAGAAGACTTCTTTCGATCTGCTCGATCGCTTTGTCGGAGCCGGCCTCAATGCCATCGACACGGCCGACGCCTATTCGCGCTGGGTTCCCGGCAACAAGGGCGGTGAATCGGAAACCATCATCGGCAAATGGATGAAGGATCGTGGCAATCGCGACAAGGTCGTGGTGGTCACCAAGGTCGGCTCAGACATGGGGCAGGGCCACAAGGACCTGTCGGCCGCCTATATCGAAAAGGCTGTCGATGCATCGCTGAAGCGGCTGCAGACCGAATTCATCGACCTTTACCTGTCGCACTGGCCGGATCCGACCACGCCCTATGAGGAAACCCTCGGCGCCTATGAGAAACTGCTCGCCAAGGGCAAGATCCGCTATGCCGGCTGTTCCAACCTCGACGCCGGCCAGTTGCGCGCGGCACTTGACGTGGCAAGCCTGCGCGGCCTGCCGCGCTACGAGGTGCTGCAGCCGGAATACAATCTCTATGACCGCTCCTCCTTCGATGGCCCGCTGCGCGATCTCTGCGTGGCGGAGGATATCGGCGTCATCACCTATTTCAGCTTGGCCAAGGGCTTTCTCAGCGGCAAGTACCGCAGCGAGGCCGATCTCGGCCAAAGCGAGCGCGGCGGCGGGGTGAAAGACTACCTCAATGCGCGTGGCATGCGCATCCTGGCGGCGCTGGACGCGGTGTCGGCCAGGCATTCGGCCAAACAGGCGGAAGTGGCGCTTGCTTGGGTTATCGCGCGGCCCGGCGTCACCGCGCCGATCGCCAGTGCGACCAAGCCTGAGCAGATGGACAGCCTGATCCGCGCGGCGTCGCTGAAGCTGTCCGCGGACGATATGGCCGAACTCGACAAGGCCGGCGCCTGAGGCTGCGACGCTGGTGCTGACCACGGTGCTGGCGGTGTACGGCTGACGGCCCGTGGTCAGGAGGCTTCAGGCCTTCGCGCCGAGCTCCCGAAGCCGTTTCACCGCCGTTGGCGGCAGGGCCGGCGGGTTGGATGCGCGAGATGCCTCGAGGAGAAGCTGGTCGCAGGCAGCTTCGGTCTCACCGATCAGCCGCGCCATGAACTCGTCCTTGCCTAGGCCAGGCGGTATAGGCGGCAGGAAGCGCGCCTTGACGGTGCCGGGATAGCGCAGGAACTTGCGGCGCGGCCAATAGAGGCCAGCGACATGGGCGACCGGCACGACCGGAACGCCAAGCTGCGAATAGATTTCGACGATGCCGTATTTGTAGGCCGGCTCGTCGCCCGGCGCCCGACGGGTGCCCTCGGGATAGATGATCAGCTGGCGCGGGTTGCGCGCCATTTCTTCCTTGGTCGCCGCAACCACCGCCTTCAAGGCCTTGGAGCGGCTGCCGCGATGCACCGGGATCATCCGCATCTTCAAGATGTACCAGCCGAAGAAGGGGATCCAGGTCAGCTCGCGCTTGAGGATGTAGAGCGGGTCCTGGAGGAAGGGGAAGAAGGCGATGGCGTCCCAGAACGACTGGTGCTTGGGCGCCAGGATGAAGGAGCCCTCGGGCAGGTTTTCCTGCCCGGTGATGTCGTTTTTGGTGCCGGCGATCTTGTCATAGAGCCACATCGAGGTGCGCGACCAGAATTTCGGCACGAACCAGGCGCGGTGGCGGGGCGACAGGAAATAGTACGGGGTCCAGAGGATCATCTGGACGATCAGATTGACGTAGAAGACGAAATTGAACGCCAGCGATCTGACATAGAGCATGGGGGAGGTCCGGTGAGGAAGTGTGCGTTGGTTACACCAAGCGCGGAGAAAAAGGAAACGGTGCGATACTGCCCGTCCTACCAGGTCGCCTGCGCCAGGCGTTCCCTCAGGCGGGGGGCGGCGAAGTCGAGGAAGGCGCGCAGTTTCACCGGCAGCCGGCCCTGGCCCGCATGCACCAGGTTTACCGGCCAAGGCTCGGGTTCGAAATCCCTGAGCACGGGGCGCAGTGTTCCCGAGCGTGCGGCGGCGACAATCTGGTAGGAAAGCACCCGTGTCACTCCGACACCGGCGATCGCCGCATCAATCGCCGCCTCGGCGGTGTTGACCCGGAGCCTTGATCGGACCGGCACGACAAAATCAGCCTTGTCCACGGTGAAGGTCCAGGTGGCGAGCGAGCCAAGGCCCTCGAAGGTAATGCAGCTGTGCGCCTCGAGATCTCCTGGAATTTCTGGAATGCCGCGTCCGGCCAGATAGGCAGGGCTCGCGCAGACAACATGACCGATCGAACCGACCCTGATGGCGACCATGCGCGAATCCGGCAGCCTGCCGATACGGACGGCGAGGTCGATATGATCCTCGGCCAACTGGCTTATCCTGTCGCCGAGCGTCAGGCGGATATCCACCAGGGGATAGGCGGCGAGGAAGTCGGTGACGACCGGTAGCACGTGAAGGCGGCCGAAGACGATCGGCGCGGTGACGATCAATTCCCCTGTCGGGGCGCTGTATTCGCCGCCGGCGGTGCGTTCGGCGTCGCCGACCTCGTCGAGGATGCGGCGGCAGGCAGTGAGATAGGCATGGCCGGCGTCGGTCAGTGTCAGCCGCCGCGTCGAGCGGTTCAACAGGCGTGTCTTCAGGTACCGCTCCAGTTCGGAGACCTTGCGGCTGACTGTTGCCAACGGAACGTCCGAATGGCGCGCGGCGGCGGAAAGGCTGCCGCCCTCCGCCGCCGCGACGAAAAGGGACATGGCTTCGAGACGATCCATCATTTCTTCCAGAAAATGGAAGGGTTGGTTGCAAATATGGCATCTACATCCGCAACATGGAAGGCTGCATATAACGGGGGCACACCTCAACCAGGAAATCTCTATGCCCCGCATCGCTACGCCTTCGTCCATCGCTGCCGCTCCCGCCGCCGCGCAGCCCATGCTGCAAGTGGTGGAAAAACAGCTTGGTGTCGTGCCGAACCTGTTTCGGATGGTCGCCAACAGTCCGGCGGCGCTGGAAGGCTATCTCGGCATGATGGGCGCGCTGGCCAGGGGCCGGCTTCCGGCGCCGACGCGCGAGCGCATCGCGCTGGCGATCGCCGAGATCAATGGCTGCAACTACTGCCTGTGCGCGCACACCTATCTCGGCAAGACGCTCGCAAGCCTCGACGATGCCGAGATGATGGCCAATCGCCATGGCGGCTCCATGGATCCCAAGGCAGCCGCGGCGGTGGGTTTTGCCGCCCGGGTTGCGCAAAGCCGCGGACATGTCGCCCAGGAGGATATCGCCGCTGTCAGGCTCGCGGGCTATGACGACGGAGAGATCATCGAGATTGTCCAGCATGTCGCCCTGAACGTCTGGACCAACTATATCAATGAGGTTGCCCAGACCGAGATCGATTTTCCGGTTGTTTCCGCCCGCAATGCTGCCTGAATCCGGATAGGAGCGGCGATGCCCGCCGGTCCCCACCTCATGCCGCAGAGGAAATCCCATGTCTGAGAGCCGCCCGCCGCTTCCGCCCTTCACCGCCGAGACGTCAGCCCAGAAAGCGCGCATGGCCGAGGATGCCTGGAACTCGCGCGATCCGGCGCGGGTGGCGCTCGCCTATACGGCGGACAGCCGTTGGCGCAACCGCGCCGAGTTCCTGCAAGGCCGCGATGCCATCCAGGCGTTCCTGACGCGCAAATGGAGCCGCGAACTCGACTACCGGCTGATCAAGGAGGTCTGGGCCTTCCACGGCAACCGCATCGCCGTGCGCTTCGCCTATGAATGGCGCGACGACAGCGGCTCATGGTTCCGCAGCTACGGTAACGAGAACTGGGAATTCGACGACCACGGGCTGATGCGGCTGCGCATCGCCAGCATCAACGACCTGCCGATCGCCGAGGCCGAGCGCAAATATCACTGGCCGCTCGGCCGGCGGCCGGACGACCATCCGACGCTGTCGGAGCTCGGTCTTTAGAAGCATTCAGGCAAGGAGGTTTCGATGAACGCACACGCTTTTACCAGCGATGTCGCCTTCACGCCGACGGTCAAGGCGATCCAGGCGCGCAAGGGCTCGCGCCAGTCCTACGCCCGCGTCGAGGAGCGCGGCGGCTGGCAGTCGGCGATCACACCGGACCTCGCCGCATTCATCGAAATGCAGACCAGCATCTTCCTGTCGACGGCCAATGGCGATGGCCAGCCCTACATCCAGCACCGCGGCGGCCCTGCCGGCTTTCTCAAGGTGCTCGACGAGAAGACAATCGGCTTCGCGGATTTTTCCGGCAACAGACAATTCATCACGCAGGGCAATCTGGCCGACAATCCGAGGGCCTTCCTGTTCCTGATCGACTACATGATGCGCCAGCGCATCAAGATCTGGGGTACGGCGCGCGTTGTCGAGGACGATGCCGAGTTGACGACGAGGCTGATGCCGCCGGACTACAAGGCGCGTCCCGAGCAGATCATCCTGTTCACCGTCTCGGCATGGGATGCCAATTGCCCGCAACATATACCGCAGCGCTTCGAGGCGGCTGATGTGGCAGCCGCGCTTGGCGAGCGCGACCGGCGCATCCAAGACCTTGAACAAGAGATCGCGCGCCTCAAGGGCGTTTCAGGGGCTGTCGCCAAGCAATGACGCGGCTCAGCCGCCGGCGGCGGTCTCGGCCAGGGCGATTCCCTCAGGCGTCGGCTTCACCGGGATAAACCCGCGAGCCAGCGCCAGCAGGTACTTGGTGTATTCGGTGAACAGCACGCGCACCGCGCGCGGCTTGGTCAGCCAACTGCCATTATCCAGGTTGGAATTGACCACCGGGTAGGGTTCGAGCTTGGCGCCATGCAGCAGCCGGCCCATCTCCAAAAGGCTGCGCGGCATGTGATAATTGTTGGTGACCAGGATCACCGTGCCATAGGCATGGTTTTCCACCCATTTGGCGCTTTCCTCGGCATTGCCGATCGTGTCGAGCGCGGCGCGATCGATGTCGACACAGCAGGAAAACAGTTTCTTGTCGCCGCCGGTGGCCGCCTGAAGCTGGCGCCGGCTGGCCGAGGGGTGCACGCCGCTGATCAAGAGCCGCTCGCCCTTGCCGGATGCGAGCAGCTCCATCGCGGCGTCGAGGCGCGACTGGCCGCCGGTCAGCACAATGATGGCGTCGGCCTTGGCCGGGTTGGCGGGCGTGGTCAGATGACTGACCTTGCTGGCGAACCAGCCAAAGCCGCCAGCGAACACTGTTGCAAGCACAAGCAGGGAGAGAGCGGAGAGGCGCAGGGCGGTCCTTAGATGGCTAACCTTGCCATGGCCGCGCCAACGGTCAACCACCACTGGCAACTGTCCAGCCGTCCCGATCGAATCCCGCACGTCCATGGTCATATAGTTAATCCTCAAATGCGGCCTTTGATAGGTAAAAGACGCACTTTGCGTTACGCGAATTCTTTCTCCGTGATCGCCCTGTTTCCGTCCAAGCCAAGACGAGGTCCTTTCATGCATCGGGTTGGCGAACGTCGATGTCGCTGAGATAGGCAACGACGGTGACGTGCGAGGTTGCCGCCGTCAGCGCGCCAATCACCAGCACCATCAGGACGACACCTGCGTAACCCGCCGAGCCGATGGCGAAGTTGCCGAACAAAGCGGTCGCCTGATCGGCCTGCGGCGTTGCCATGTTGCGTGACGACCACCAGGAGAACACGATGAAGACGAGCACCGCCGCCGCTCCGCCGGCGGCCGCGCCCTTCATGCCGGTGACCAGAAAATGCCGGCGGAATTCGCGTGCGATGAAGCGCGCCTCGGCGCCGACGAAATGCAGCACCTCGATGATGTGGCCGTTGCCGTCCATGGCCCCACGGGTCGCGAACACCACGGTCAGCACCGTCGCCGACAGCATCAGGGCCAGAACGGCGACGCCTATGGTCACCGTGGTGCGGGCCATGGCCACCAGCCGGTCGACCCAGGTGCGGTGGTCGTCGAGCGATGCACTCGGCAGTTTCAGCGTGATCGCGGCGCGCATGGCGGCGAAGTCAGGCGGGCTGCTCTCGTCGATGGTGACGATGATCAGGCGCGGCACGGGCAGGTCGTCGATGTTGAGGCCCGAACCCAGCCAGGGCTCCAGCAGCCTTGCGGTCGCTTCGCGGTCGATGATCCGGGTCGACTTCACGCCAGGGAATTCGCCGGCGATCCGCGAGGCCTGGGTAAGCGCCGCCTCCATGTCGAGGCCGTCGGCCGGCTTGATCTGGATCGTCGCCTCGCGCGAGATCTGGTTTTCCCAAACCGAGGCTGTGTCGCGCACCAGGGTCACCGCGCCGAAAGTCAGGCAGGACAGGAAAGTCATGATGGCGATGACCAGCACCAGCGCGCGGCCGGCAATGTTCTGCGCCGGCACGATCGGCGCCATCTTGCGTTGTGCGCGCGGCCTCGCCTCCACCGCCTCGGCATCCTGCTCCTCGAAATGGTCGGCCGATAGCTCGGTCTCAGTCATAGATATCAAGCCTGCCGCCGGCCAGGATCATGCGGCGCGCGTCAACCTGCTCCATCAGGCCAAGGTCGTGCGTGGCGATCACGACGGCGGTGCCAAGCCGGTTGAGCTCGATGAACAGCCGCAGCAGCCGCCGCGCCAGCGGCGGATCGACATTGCCGGTCGGCTCGTCAGCGAGCAGGATCTCCGGTTGCTCGATCAGGGCGCGCGCGATCGCGGCGCGCTGCTTCTCGCCTCCGGACAGGACCGGCGGCAGCACATGCATGCGCTCGCCCAGCCCCACCCATTTCAACAACTCGGTGACATCGGTGCGGTAGCTCGCTTCCTCGCGCCCGCGCACGCGCAGCGGCAGCGCGACATTCTCATAGGTGGTCATGTGGTCGAGCAGGCGAAAGTCCTGGAACACCACGCCGATGCGGCGGCGCAGATGCGGCAGTTCGGTGCGCGAGATGCGCGAGCGGTCCTTGCCGAAGATGGTGATCAGTCCACGCGTCGGTTTCAGCGACATGAACAAAAGGCGCAGCAATGTCGTCTTGCCGGCACCCGAAGGCCCGCTCAAGAACTGGAAGGAGCGCTCCGGTATGTGCAGGGAGATGTCGCGGAGGATTTCCGGACCCATGCCATAGCGGAGGCCGACATTTTCGAAGCGAATCAATTTCGACGACCTGAATTTCCTGGCCGCGGCGAACCGGCCTGTTTTGTGAAAAGACCATCGGCCGGCATGGTTAACCGGCGGTTAATTCCTGGCTCGTTTAGGCTCTTCAAGAGGGCTCCGGTGGGGAAGCGTTAACCATTTGTGTTTACGCAAAAGAAACGAAAAGCGAACACGCGCAATACTGGGGCCATGATGGCTGACGAACGAACCGCGCGCCCGGTTTCCGGCGAAATCATGACCGATCCCGCGGCAATTGCCGCGGTTGACCGGATCTTGCGCGCCCCGGCGGCTGATATCATCGATGCGGATTATATGGTGTTGCCGCGGCCGGCCCCACCAGTCGGAAATGTGACGCCGCTGCCGCGTGCGATTGTCCCCCCGGCCATCGAAGGCATGGACATGCTGCGCAAGCCGGAAATGCCAGCGGAACGGCCGCCGGCCTCGCGCGGCGGTCCGATCTTCTGGATCGCCGGCATCGGCGCCGCCCTTGCCGCCTTCTGGGTCTCGGGCGGCCATGCGCTGGTGCGCCAGGCACCGTTCCTGCCCGGCGCGCGAGCGTCGGCGCTGACCATTTCAGGCGTGACGTCACGCATCGATGCCTCCGGCGCCAATCCGGTGCTGTTCGTCGACGGCGAGGCCGCCAATGACGGGACGAGGCCCGCGACAATGCCGCCACTCGAAATCCGGGTGACGGGCAATGACGGCCGCACAACCCGCTATACGCTGGGGACATCTGGCCATTCGCTGGCATCGGGCGAAAGATTCGGCTTTGCCAGCCGGCTCGACGTGCCTAAGAACGGGGTAAGGACCGTTTTGGTCACCTTCGCCGAATAGCGTGTGTCGATATTCAGGTGAAGCCGGCCTGCAAACGGTGGTTCCCTGCGCTTCCGGTGCTCACGTACGCTCCGCTCCGGTTCTCGGAAACCACTGCTTTCGGCTCGGTCTGACCTGACTCTCAACACACGCTCGGTGTGAAGGCGTTTCGGAAAAAAACTGGAGGGGGCGAGAAATGCCAAACGTGCGCGGCAAGGACATCGAAGTGCTGTTTTCGGCATCGGCGATCGCGCGGCGCAATCTCGAACTCGCCAAGGAGATTGCCGGGCACGACTATCACGATCTCCTGGTGATTTCGGTGCTGAAAGGCTCGTTCATCTTCGCCGCCGACCTGATCCGCGCCATGCATGATGTCGGCCTGTCGCCGGAAGTCGAGTTCATCTTCATCTCCAGTTATGGCGCCGGCACAACCAGCGGCGAGGTGAGGGTGCTGCGCGACATCGACAACGAGGTCGCCGGCCGCGACGTGCTGTTGATCGACGACATTCTGGAATCGGGCAAGACGCTGAGCTTCACGCGCGACCTGATGCTGTCGCGCGGCGCGAAAAGCTGTTCCATCGCCGTGCTGCTCGACAAGCGCATGCGCCGCCAGACCGCGCTGAATGCCGATTATGTCGGCTTCGACTGCCCCGATTATTTCGTCGTCGGCTATGGCATGGATGTGGCGCATGCTTTCCGTGAATTGCCGTTCGTGGGTGTGGTGAAAGGCGATGTGTAAGGCGAGTGCCTCGCACCGGTGAATCCTGAAAAAGGCCTTAACGGTGTCAGGAAAATTAGTCTGGGCGAGCGCCTGGGTTTTCAGGAAAAGTCAACGTTTCGCCACCAAATATGCCGGCCATGGCAAAGCTTTTGATCGTCGAGGACGATGAGTCCGTCCGCACCCTCGCAGCCCGCGCGCTCGAACGCGCCGGCCACGCAATCGATATCGCCGCCGATGGCGCGCAGGGGCTTTCGCTGATCCGCGCCGCAAAAGGCGGGTACGATCTCGTCGTCTCCGACATACGCATGCCGGAGATGGACGGCATCGAGATGGCGGTTGCGGCAGCCGCGCTTTTTCCCGCGATGAAGATCATGCTGATGACCGGCTATGCCGACCAGCGCGAGCGCGCCGATGAATTGAACGGCATCATCCTCGATGTTGTGCAAAAGCCCTTCACGCTCGCCGAGATTCGCTCTCGCGTCGAACGGGCGCTGATCTGCTTCGCCTGATCAGGCTGGATCCCTGGCGACAAGCGCCGGTGCCGGGCTGGCGCGGCGCTCGGTGTTGAATGCCAGCAGACCGGCGCCGATGATGAGCGCCGCGCCGATCACCGTCGCTGACCTGGGCACCTCGGCGAAGAACAGGAAACCCCACAGCGGCGACCACAGGATGCCGGTATATTCGAAGGTGGCGACGCGGTTGGCCTGCGCCAGCCGGTAGCCTTGCGAGAGCAGGATCATGCCGGCCGAGGCGACGAAACCGCAGGCGGCCATCTTGAGAAAATCCGGCAGCGTCGGCGCGATCCATGGTCGCACCAGGAATTCGAGGCTCGGGTGGACGGCGTGGGTTATGCCCGCAATGTGGAACGTGCCGGCGACGACGGCCGCGCCGACGAGATAGGCGCCGTTCTGGTAGAAGGCCATGACAGTGGACGATTCGGTATCGCCGATCTTGCGAGCCATCAGCTGCGAGAAGGCGTAGAGCACGGCCGAGCCCAGCGACAGCAAGGCCGCCCAGTCGAACAGCCCGGCGCCGGGGCGCAGCATCACCAGCACGCCAAGCATCCCGATCAGCACGGTCGACAGCGTCTGCCAGGAAACGCGCTCGCCGAGATAGGGGCCGGCCATCGCCATGATGCAGAGCGGCGCCATGAAATAGAGCGCCACGGCGTCGGCCAGCGGGAGGGCGGCGATGGCCAGGTAATAGACCGTGTAGGAGGTGAACTGGATGAAGGCGCGTATCGTCAGCAGGCCGAACCGTTTCGACAGGATTGCCCGCAGCCCGACATCGGCGTGAACCAGAACGATCAGAATCGGCAAGGCTACGATCGAGCGGATCGCCATCACCTCGGTCACAGGGTAGCCGCTCGACACGGCTTTGACGAGCGGATCCTGCAGCGAGAAGACCAGCACGCCCAGGCACAGGCTCAGGATGCCGCGCACCATCCTATTCTGCATCCGTTCAGGCTCCCGCGCATCCGATCCGGCGACGCTCACCAGATCAAAAAGAACCCGCCACCGTTTTCGGGTAGCGGGCACGAGTGAGGACTCTTGATTGGTCCGCAGCCGATTTCGCGACTGCATATCCAATGGGTGAGGCGATTATCGTTCGGCGTTTGACATGTTGCAAACGAATTGGAATGATGCCAGTGATCAAATCTACTTATGATGGATGCCATGCGGCCAACCCTTGATAGTGATCTCCTGCGTACCTTTGTCGCCATCGCCGAGGCCGGCAATTTCACGAGGGCCGCCGAGCAGGCCGGCCGCACGCAATCGGCCGTGTCGATGCAGATGAAGAAGCTCGAAGAGCTGGTCGGCGACAGCCTGTTCGAGCGAGGTTCACGCGGCGTCGCGCTGACGCGGCGTGGCGGCGAACTCATCGTCAATGCCCGCCGTATCGTTTCGCTGCTCGATGAAACGGCGGCGTCGATGGCGGCGGCGCCGCTCGGTGGGCCGGTTCGCATCGGCATTCCGGAGGAATATGGCCACGCCATCCTGTCGCGCGCGCTCGGCGCATTTTCGAAGCGTCACACCAAGGTCGAGGTCACCGTACGCTACGCGCATTCGGAGGCGCAGATCGCGGCGCTCGCCGCCGGCGAGCTGGATTTATGCGTGGTGTTCGAATGGCAGGATCCTTCCGGCGGCGAAGTGCTGATGCATGATCCGACGGTCTGGGTGACGTCGAACCTGCATCACATGCATGAGGAGCGCCCGGTGCCGATCGCGCTCTATAACCGCGCCGGCTGGTGTAAGGACTTCGCCATCAAATCGCTGGAGCAGCGCGGCCTTGCCTACCGCGTCGCCTATACAAGCGATACCAATGGCGGCCTGAAGCTTGCCGTCACCTCAGGGTTGGCGATCGCGCCGATCTCACGCAGCAACATTCCGGCGGACTGCCGAGAGCTGACGTCCGCGGACGGGTTCGGCGACATCGATTCCTCCAATGTGGTGATGCATCGCAACCCGAATGCGTCAGGCGAAGCAATCGACGGCATGCAGGAGGCAATTCGCGAGGCGTTCGTCAACAGGTAGACGGCTCCATGGAAATGAAGCTGGTCCCTCTCGCCGCTTCCTATTTCAGCTCCAGCAGCCGTTCCAGATAGCTGCGCTCGATGTCGGGGCTGAGCGCATTGCCGAGCCGCTTGCGGATCGCTTCCAGGATCTGGCGCGCGCGCTGGACGTCGATCTCGTCGGGCACTTTCACCGAATCGCCAAAATCGGGACCCTGGCTGGCGCGCGGCCGGCCGAGCGGGTCACGGTCGGCATCCTGCTGGCGGCCGCCTTCCTGGCTGCCGCCCTGGTCGCCCTGCATGGCCTGCATCTGTTTCATCATGTCCTTGGCGCCTTTGCGCAGCGCCTCGAGCGCCCGGCCCTGGTGGCCGACGGCCTCGTCGCCTTGGCCCTCGCCAAGCGCCTGCTCGGCGCTGCCCATGGACTTGCCGGCCTCGCCAAATCCTTCATTGGGCTCCATGCCCATGCCCTCGAGGCCTTTCTTCAGCTGCTCCAGATCGCTCTTCAGCTGGCCCTGGCCCTCCTGCAGCTGCTTCAGCGCATCGGCGAATTCCTGCGGCGTCATCGGCTTTGGCTCGCCATTCTCGCCGGGCTTGCCGTTTTCGTCAGATTGACCTTGCTCATCGGTCTGGCCAAGCTGCTCGTCGCGGTTGCGGCCGCGCTGGCGCTCGCCGCGCTGCATCTGATCCATGCGGAAGGTGTCGTTCATCATCTCCTGCTGCCGCCGCAGGATCTCGCCAAGCTTGTCCATCTGCTGACGCATCTGGCTGTCCTGCTCGCCCCCCTGCTGCTGGCGACCGGCCTGGAGGTTGTTCATCATGTCCTGCAACTGAGACAGCAATTGCTGGGCCTTGTCGCGATCGCCCGACTTCGCCAGATTTTCGATCTGGTCCATCATGCGGTCGATGTCGCTCTGGCGCAGCTCCTGGCCGTTCTGCTGCATCTGCGGCGCGTTCGGGTTCTGCTTGGCGCGTTCGGCGAATTCCTGCAGGAACTGGTTCATCGCCTCGCGCAGTTCCTTCATCGCCTTCTCGATCTCGGCATCGCTGGCGCCATTCTTGATGGCGTCCTGCAGTGCCTGCTGGGCTTGGCGCAGCCGCTTTTCGGCCGCCGAGAGATTGCCCTCCTCGATGCCAAGCGCGATCTCCCAGAGGTAGGCAACCTCGCTGCGCAATTGGTCGTCGTTCACCGCCAGCTTCAGCCGGCTCATCGCGCTCATGATGGCGAGGTAGTGGGACATGGTATCAAACGTGTCTTCGGGCCGCAGCGTGATGGCCTCCATCAGGTCGAGCACGCGCGGCTTGGCATTGGCGTCGAGCGCAAGCAGGCGGCGCTGTTCGATCACCGCGCGTGCCAGCGGGTTGGTGAACGGCCGCTCGGGCATCGCGAGCGTCTTGGTTTCGCTTGAGGCGGTGTGGCCGGCGTCGTCGGTGGCGACCAGCGTCAGCTTGATGCTGCTGCCGGCCCAGACATGCTCGGTCAGGTCTTTCGTGGTCTTGGCGGCATTCAACTTGCCGCCGCGGCGCGGCAGTGTCAGCAGCATTTCGGGCGGACCATAGAGCGGATGCGCACCCGGCGGCTGCGGGTCGGCCAGCGCGAAGACCGCCTTGGCGGTGGCGGCGCCGTAATCGTCATCGATCTGATAGTTGAGCTCGAAGGCGCCGTTGGCGGCGCGCTTGGGCTCGCCGACGAAGCGGATCTGCGGCGGCTTGTCCGGGATGACGGCGAAAGCCCAGCGGCCAAGCTGATCCTCCCCCGATTTCAGCGTCAGCGTCCCGTCGCCGGTCAGCTTGCTGGCGAACTGGCGCACCTTCGAAGGCGAGGCGGACGACACCGCCGGGCTTGCTGCCGGCTTGGCGGCGGCTTGCGGGCTTGCGGGGTCGATGGCGCGCGCATTGCCGTCCTTGTCGGCATAGGCAAGCGTTTCCTCGCCCGAGCCTCCGGTAACGCGCAGGGAGACGTCGCTTCCCTCGGGGACATGAAAAGTCGGCGTCGCCTGGTTGGCGTCGGCAGTCAGGAAGATCGGCGGCTTGCCGGTATAGGCCGGCGGCGTCACCCATGCGTCGATGCGCGGCGGTACGGCGTCGAGCGTGCCATGTGCGCTGAACCCATCTGTCAGCCGGCCGCCGGTCGGCCCGAAGGAGAAGGCAAAGGCAGTGACCAGCAGGAGCGCCGCCACGGCGCGCAATCCCCACGGGTCGCGCTCCGGCACGCGCGTGCGCGGCAGATCGGCGCCGAGATTGTCGAGCTTTCCAGCCATTCGCTTCTGGTGCTCGCGCCAGAGCGCCTGCGAGAAACTGCTTTCCTGGCCGCTGGGCCGGTCGCTCTGCACCTGCACCGGGCTGTGCAGCAGTCTGTTGGCGGCTTCGATGCGGCGATCGATCTCGGCCGCGCCAGGTATGCGGAAAAAGCGCAGCGGATAAAGCGCCGCCAGACCTGCCAGGCAAAACATGGCGATAAGGCCGATGCGCACCACGTCCGGCAGCCGGGGAAAAATACCGAACCAGGAGACGCTGAGAAACAGGCCGACGACGATAATGAGCGGAAGCAGCAGCGGCCAGCCACGCTCGATCGCCATCGAGACCCGCGTCGCCAGCCGGCTCAAGGCCAGGCGTCCGGCCAGGCCGCGACTGCTGCTGAAGGTGGGTCGTTCGGTCATCGGCCCTTCCTGGAGCCCTGTTCCGTCCTGAAGGACCGCAATGGGCTCTATCTCTTTGGGCATGATCTGTTCCGAAACTTGGATTCTATTTTTCGGGATCATGCGGCGAGGCGGACGGGATAGCCCAAGCCTCACGACTCGAAGAATACCAGTAAACACGGCAAAGGCGAGGCAGTTTGAGAAAACGTGAAGCCTGCCGAAATGGTTGCAATCAGAAATTGGCGGGGTTTGCGTTGGCCCCACAGACCAGCACGGCGACCCGTTCGCCCGGTGTCGGCGCGTAGCGGCCGGACAGGATCGCGGCAAAGGCGGCGGCACCACCCGGCTCCGAGATGATGCGCACGCGGTTCCAGAGCGCCTTCTGGGCGGCGATGATGTCGTCGTCGCTGACCAGGATGGAGCGTTCGACGAAGGCTTCGGCGATCGGGAACATCATCTCGCCGACCCGCTTCGGCGCCAGCGAATCGGCGGCGATGCCTTCCGCCGGCGCGTCCACCGGATGGCCGGCCTCGAAGGCGCGATGAAGCGTCGGCGCACCCTCGGGCTCTACGGCGACGATGCGGATGCGGCCGGCATACCAGGCGGCGATGCCGCCGATCAGGCCGCCACCACCGACGGCGACCAGCAGCGTGTCGATCTCAGGCAGATCGCGTTCGATTTCGAGCCCGAGAGTGCCTTGGCCGACCAGCGTCTCCTCCTGGTTGAAGGCGTGGATCTGCAAGGCGCCGGTTTCCTCGGCGAACCGTTCGCTGGCGGCCAGCGCTTCGGCATAGCGGGCGCCGCCGACAACGAGGTCGGCGCCATAGGCCCGGATGCGGTCCAGCTTGGCCTGCGGGCTCACTTCGGGAACGAAGATGGTTGCTCTGTGGCCAAGCCGCATGGCGGCGTAGGCGACGGCAGCGCCATGATTGCCGCCCGATGCGGCAACGACGCCGGCCTCGGGAACCGGCCGCTCCAGGAGGTTGGTGAAGGCGCCGCGGGCTTTGAACGAGCCGGAATGCTGCAGGCATTCGAGCTTGAGGTCGATCGCCAATGGCCCCCGATCGAAGTCGGCCATGTCGACGCGCAGAACCGGTGTGTGCCTGATATAGGGGCGGATGCGCGGTTCCATCGCGGCGATGCGTCCGCGTGTGACGACGTTGCCCTGCGACATCAAAATCTCCTTGGGATTGACAGCAATTAGTAACTTGGCAAAATGGCTAAATGCAAGAGGTTGATGTCTTCAAGGCGATCGCCAACGAGCGCAGACTGCAGATTCTCGACTGGCTCAAGAATCCACGTGCGCATTTCCGGGCACAGGCGGATGGCGATCTGGTCGAGGACGGCGTCTGCGCGCTGCTGATCGCCGAGAAGCTCGGCATCACTCAGGCGACGCTTTCCGAGCATATGCGCGTGCTCGTCCAGGCCGGCCTGCTCAGAACCAAGCGCATCAGGCAATGGACCTTCTACCGCCGCGACGAGGACAGGATCGCCGACGCAAGGGCACTCATCCAGAACCGGTTATAGCGCAGAACCGGTTATAGCGTCGCGGCAGGGCGGCTTACGCAAGCCAGTCCGGCACCGAATCCAGCCCGATCAGCTCGTCATAGGTCAGGCGCGGACGCACGACATGGAAACGGTCGCCGTCGACCAGCACCTCCGGCACCAGCAGGCGGGTGTTGTAGGTGCCGGCCTGGACCGCGCCATAGGCGCCGGCGGTGGAAACGGCGACGAGATCGCCCGCCATCAGCCGGGGCAGGTCGCGGTCGAGGCCGAGATAATCGCCGGTCTCGCAGACCTGGCCGACCACGTCGACCACCATGCGCGGCGCGTCGGCCGGCGGCTGCACGACCGGCTTGATCTCGTGGAAGGCATCGTAGAGCGTCGGCCGGATCAGGTCATTCATGGCAGCGTCGACGACGAGGAAATTCTTGGCGTCGCCCTCCTTCACGAAAATCACTTCAGAGACCAGGATGCCGGCATTGCCAACGATCAGCCGGCCCGGCTCGAACATCACCTTCAGACCCAATTTGGTGACATGCTTGCGGACGATCTGGGCATAGGCGTCGGGCAAGGGGGGCGGGTTGTTGTCGACGCGGTAGGGAATGCCGAGACCGCCGCCGAGATCGACATGCTCGATGGCGTGGCCGTCGCCGCGCAGCGCTCCGACCAGGTCGACCAGCAGGGCGAAGGCGTCGTCGAAGGGCTGCAACTCGGTGATCTGGCTGCCGATATGGGTATCGATGCCGGTGACCTTAATGCCCGGAAGCGTTGCCGCGCGGGCATAGACCTGGCGCGCCCGCTGCCAGGGAATGCCGAACTTGTTTTCAGCCTTGCCGGTTGAGATTTTCTTGTGGGTCTTGGCGTCGACATCGGGATTGATGCGCAGCGAGATAGGCGCCACCTTGCCGAGCGCCACGGCACGTGCCGACAACAGTTCGAGTTCCGGCTCGGATTCGACGTTGAAGCAGAGAATGCCGGCTTGGAGCGCAAAGTCCATTTCGCGGGCGGTCTTGCCGACGCCCGAGAACAGGATCTTGCCGGCCGGGACTCCTGCGGCGAGAGCCCGGCGCAATTCGCCTTCCGAGACGACGTCGGCGCCGGCGCCGAGCTTGGCCAAGGTCCGCAGCACCGCCTGGTTGGAATTGGCCTTCATGGCGTAGCAGACCAGCGTATCGAGCCCGGCAAAGGCCTGGACGAAGACACGGTAGTGCCTAGTCAGGGTCGCCGTCGAATAGCAATAGAACGGCGTGCCGACCTGTGCGGCGATATCAGGGATCGCCACGTCCTCGGCATGCAGCACGCCATCGCGGTAGTCGAAATGGTTCACGAGTGTGGTTCCGGAAGTTGAGGCACGATGCGATCGGGTTTGGACAAGACCAATCCCGCCTTCATCGGCGCTAGATCAGCGGGTCGAGAATGAACTTCTTGTCCACGACCGGTTTTTCCGGTTCCGGCGGCACGGGCTGGTGGGCCTTCTCGGCATCCTTGCGTGCTTGGACAGCCGCCTCATAGGGCGTGTCCAGGCCCGCCTTGCGGCCGCAGGCGGTCACGGAGGCAAGCGCCGCAAGCAGCGTCAGCGTCACCAAAATCCTGCTTCCGGTCATCGATCCATCCGTCCGAAACTCTCTGTCCGCCGCTGCTTTTAGCCGAGTTCTCGGTGCATTGCACCCCGGATATTGCTGATCGCGATATCCGGCATTACGCCTTGGCGAGACGCTTTTTCCAATAGCGGATCTGCTTTCTCACTTCCGACGGTGCGGTGCCGCCGAAGCTGGTGCGGCTCTTGACCGAGTTCTGCACCGCCAGCACCGAGAATATGTCGGAAGTGATGCCTGGGTTGATCGACTGCAGATCCTCCAGCGAAAGCTTTTCCAGGCTGACCTTCCTGTGTTCGGCCAGCGCCACCGCGCGGCCGGTGACATGATGCGCCTCGCGGAACGGCAGGCCCAAGGTACGCACCAGCCAGTCGGCGAGGTCAGTGGCGGTGGCGTGGCCGGAGCCGGCGGCCTTCTTCATCGCGGCGGCATTGACCGTCATGTCCGCAACCATGCCGGTCATCGCGGCCAGCATCAGGTCGAGCGTCTCGGCCGCGTCGAACACCGACTCCTTGTCTTCCTGCATGTCCTTGCCGTAGGTCAAAGGCATGCCCTTCATCACCGTCAGCAGGCCGACCAGATGGCCGTTGACGCGGCCTGTCTTGCCGCGAACCAGTTCGGCCGCGTCGGGGTTCTTCTTCTGCGGCATGATCGAGGAGCCGGTGGAAAAACTATCCGACAGCCTGATGAAGCCGAATTGCGGCGTCGACCAGATGATGATCTCCTCGGCCAGCCGCGACAGGTGAGTGGCGCAGATCGCCGCCATGGCAAGGAATTCCAGCGCGAAATCGCGGTCTGAGACGCTGTCCAGCGAATTGCGCATCGGCTCGCGAAAGCCGAGCGCGCTCGCGGTCTGGTGACGGTCGATCGGGAAGCTGGTGCCGGCAAGGGCGGCGGCACCGAGCGGGCTCTCGTCCATGCGTTCGATGGCGTCGCGCACGCGCGACAGGTCGCGCGAAAACATCTCGACATAGGCCATGCAATGATGGCCGAAAGTGACCGGCTGCGCCGCCTGCATGTGGGTGAAACCCGGCATGACGGTCGCCGCATGTTCCTCGGCTCGCGCCAGGAGGGCCATGATCAAGCCTTTCAACGCCTCGGCGACACGAAAGCATTCGTCCTTGACCCAGAGCCTCAGATCGACGGCCACCTGGTCGTTGCGCGAACGGGCGGTGTGCAGCCGGCCGGCCGCCGGACCGATGAGATCGGCAAGGCGGGCCTCTATGTTCATGTGGATGTCTTCCAGCCGCGTCGAAAACTCGAAGCTGCCGCCCTCGATCTCTTTCAGGATCGTGTTCAGACCGTGAGCGATTTTTTCTTGATCGGCCGCCGAAATAATGCCCGTTTGCGCCAGCATCTCGCTATGAGCGATCGAGCCTCTTATGTCCTGCGCGTAGAGTTTGCGGTCGAACGAGATCGACGCGTTGATCGCTTCCATGATCGCGGCCGGACCCGAGGCAAATCGTCCGCCCCACATCTGGTTGCTGGTCTTCTTGTCGCTCATGGCTATAACCCGTGCTTCGGAGCAGTTTGAGAATATGGCAGACGGAAACAGATTTTTCCCGGCCCGGCGCCTGATCCTCGCCGCCCTGATGGCGGGAGCGCTGGCCGGCGCGGTCGCGGTATATGTCAGCGAGAGCCGGTCTGGCAACAACGCCGCGCCCCAAGCAGCCGCCGGCGACAGCAAGGACGATGTCGCCTGCGCCGCCAAGAGCGATCGCGCCAAGAAGGTCGCGGCCGCGGCCACCGGCGAGGTCGCGGCACTTTTGCCGGCCGATCCGCCGCAGTCGATGAGGAGCCTCGCCTTCCACGGTCCGGACGGCAAGCCGATGACGATCGCCGATCATGCCGGCAAGACCGTGCTGCTCAATCTCTGGGCCACATGGTGCGCGCCCTGCCGTGCCGAAATGCCGGCGCTCGATGCGCTGCAAAAGGAGAAAGGCAGCGACGCCTTTCAGGTCGTCGCCGTCAACGTCGATGCCGGCGACGACGTGAAACCGAAGAAGTTTCTCGCCGATACCGGTGTGCACACGCTCGGCTACTACCGCGATTCGACGATGACACTGTTCAACGACCTCAAGACGCGCGGTCTGGCGCTCGGCCTGCCCGTCACCATGCTGATCGACGGCGAAGGCTGCCTGATCGCCCACATGAACGGTCCAGCCGAATGGGCGGGCCCCGATGCAAAGCGGCTGGTCGAGACGGCGCTCGGGTCGTGAGCCAGAGCACCTCCAGGATAGTGTGTAACGGTTCTCCGTCCGGAATTGCGTAAAAACAAAGAGCTCTAGGCCGAGCGTACGCTCGGCTTGAGCAATACGAGGCTGCCATCCTGGCGGTCGGCGCCTCGCGCCCGAACACGCTTGCCGTGGCCGGTCAGGTCTCCGAACGCCTCGATCGGCGCCGGCTTGCCGAGATAATAGCCCTGGCCGATCTCGCAGGCCTCGGCGTCGAGGAACTTCAACTCGCCGAGCGTCTCGACGCCCTCCGCCAGCACCGGCAGACCCAGGCCGCGCCCCAGCCCGAGCACGGCGCGCACGATCGCCGCAACCTGGCCGTTGGTGTCGACGGACTTGATGAAGGAACCGTCGATCTTGATCTTGTCGAAAGGGAAGGCGCGAAGGTTGGAGAGGGAGGAATAGCCGGTTCCGAAATCATCCATGGCCACGCGCACGCCAAGCGCCTTGACCTGTCGCAAACTCGCCAGCGCGCGCGGCATGTCCTTCACCAGCGCCGTCTCGGTGATTTCGAGTTCCAGCCTGGCTGCCGCGAGACCGGACTTGAGCAAGGTCTCGTGCACCTTTCGGCTGAAGTTCGGATTGTGCAACTGCACCGCGGAGACGTTGACGGCCACCGTCAGTGGATTTTCCCAACTGGCGGCCTCCCGGCACGCTGCGGTCAGCACCCAATCTCCGATCTGGCCTATGGCGCCGCTGTCCTCCGCCAGCGGAATGAATATGGACGGGGGAACATCGCCGCGTTCGGGATGCCGCCAACGGATCAAGGCTTCGAAGCCGACCATTTTGCCGCTGCTGATCTCTTTCTGCGGCTGGTAGACGAGATAGAATTCGTCGCGCGCTACTGCCTGGCGCAGTTCGTGCTCCATGACGCGCTTGTCGCGAGCCTCGGCGCCCATCGACGCCTCGAAATAGCGATAGGTGTCCCTGCCTTCGGTCTTGGCGCGATAGAGCGCGGTATCCGCATGGCTGATGAGGCTGGCCTGGTCTTCCGCGTCCAGCGGATAGAGCGCGATGCCGATGCTCCCCGATACCAGCCCGCCACCCGCCGAGAGCCGGTTCTCCTCGCGCATCGCGGCGAGCACCGCGTCGGCGATCCGGCTCGCCGCCTGCGGGTCGGGCAGGTTGGGGGCGATGATGGCGAATTCGTCGCCGCCCAGGCGCGCCAGCATCTGTCCGTGGCGAAGAACGCCGGAGACACAGTTCGCCACCTTCTGAAGCATCGCGTCGCCGGCGCCATGCCCATAAAGATCGTTCACCTCCTTGAACCGGTCGAGGTCGAGCAGCAGAAGCGCAAGATGCCCGCCCCTCGCGCCCTTGCCGGCTTTTGCGTCTCGGCTCGTGGCGGCGATTTCGGTATCAAGCCGGCTGGAAAAGCTACGGCGGTTGGCGAGCCCCGTCAGCGGATCGAAATGAGCGAGGCGAAGGATTTCCTGTTCCGCCTTCTTGCGTTCGCGAATGTCGCGGACGGCGACGACATTGTGAGGCTTGCCGCAATAGTCGATGCTTCTGGCGATCAGTTCGACGGGAATTCTCATCCCGTCGCGATTGCTTAGTTCCGCCTCCCACGGCTGTCCCTGGAAGTTGATCAGGTCGGATGCGGTGCGCTCATCGAAGAGGTCGCCAAGTTCCCTTCCGTTCAGTGTCGTGGCGACCATGCCGGTCAGCCTGGCCATGCTGTCGTTGACACTGACGATGCGATTGCCATCGCAGACGATCAGGCCTTCCACCGCGGCGTTGGCTAAGCCGTGCATGCGGTCGACCTCAAGCTTTTGGCGGCGGAAGCGAAGGTCGATCCACAGCGCGGTGGCCGAAAGCACCAGGATCACCAGAGTGGCCGCAGCGGCGGCGAAGGCCTGCGAGGTCGGTGCGACGGTGTGTTGGGATATGGCGATCGAGGAATCCGGGAAGATCGAGACGGCAGCCATGGCGATGAAGTGCAGGCCGCAGATTGCCAGCGTCAGCAAGACCGCACCGGCAAGCGTCGCAGGCAGCGACGAGCCGCGCAGGACGACGCGCAAAGCCAGCGCCGCGAGCGTCACGCCGGCCAGCAAGGAGACGGCGACGAGGAGCAGGTTCCATTCGATCCGGCCCTCGACCTCGAATGCCGCCATGCCGATGTAGTGCATGGCGGCAATACCGCCGCCCAGAACGGCGCCGCCGACCAGATGGTAATCAAGCTCGTCGCGCAAGGTGGCGACCCACATGCCGGCCCCCGTAACCGCCACCGCGCCAGCGAGCGAGAGTACTGAAAGTCCGGGATCATAGGCGTTGGGGATTCCCGGCGTGAAGGCAAGCATGGCGATGAAGTGCGTTGCCCAGATGCCGAAACCGGTCGAGGTGGAGGCGATCGTCAGCCAGGCAAGCCGATTTCGATCCGTCGAGCGGCCTATGTGATGAAGAAGATTGACGGCTGAAAAACAGGAAATTCCACAAATCAGCGCTGCCAGTGCAACCAGCCTCAGATCGTGCTGGTTCACGATGCAGTTATAGACCGTCAGCATCTTATTCCCCCTGGCCCGCAGGAAATAAAGAAAGAAATATGACTGATTAATGCTTGGCTGTTGAAGGATCGATAAAGCCGCCTGCAACCATAGCGTGCTTTTGCGGCGCAAGCTGACCGCAAGAGCACAGGCCAGGTCAGCCGCATCGATTGAAGACGACGGTTATTTCAGGCGGACGGTCACTGTCAGGGCGTCATGATCCGAGCTTGGGCTGCCATCCGGCAACACCGCCGGAAGAACCGCCGGCGCGCTGGCCGCGAGGCCGCGCGTGAAGAACCAGTCGATTCGGCCAACCGGGGTGCCGGCGGGCCGACGCTGGGTGGGCAGGTCCAAATTGTTGGCGGCCTGCCAATCATAGCCGCGCTCGGCAAGGGCCGCGAACAGCGGCTCGTGACGCTCGGCATGGATCAGCCGGTCCGGTTCGGCCATGACCCGAGCCATCCACGCCCGTGGGTCGTCATGGCGCTCCTCGTGGCTTGCCGTCAGCGTGTTGAAATCGCCGCCGAGCAGTACTGGCGCTTGCGGATCATAGTTGTCGATTGCATCGAGGAGTTTGCGTGTCTGAGCTGCCCTGCCAGCCGGATCGGTTCGGTTTTCAAGGTGCACCGAGACGACCGTCATCCTGCGGTCGCCGATGCGCACCTGGCCGCCGATCGCCATGCGTCCGCCGATGCGCGGTTGGCCGCGCTCCGGCCGAAACCAGCCGCCGGCGGCGTCCAGGCGCACCAGGAAGGGTCGCAGCAGCGGCATGCCACTGGTCACGGCATTGCCGTGAAAGCCTTCCGCGTTGGCGGCTTCACCGGTTGCCATGCGCTCGGCCTCGTTGCCGCCAGCGAGTTCGACGAACTCGACACCATAGGCGAAGGCATGGCCGAGCCGGTCGGCAAGCACGCTGAGCGGATGGCCGTTGCCGGAGCGTGCCATGCCCTTGTCCACCTCGGACAACAGCACGATTTCGGGGGCCAGCCCGGCAAGCGTTCGTGCAATGGCATCGACATGACGGAGCCGCTCGACGTTCCAGGCCACCACCTTCAAGGCCTCGCCGACGTTCGCGCGCGACGCCTTGCCGCCGATTTCGATCTGGCCAAGAGCCGGAATGGCGGCTGCATGCCGCAAATGCGTGGCGCTGTCGCGGGGGCCTTCGCGCATCGCCTGCCTGTCGGTGATGGGCACGTGCGCCAGCTGCTTCACCAGCATTTCATCATCCCTTTTAGCCGGATAACAATGACGGCCTTTACGTCCTTGGAAGTCGCCCTAGCTACCTAAGGCGCCGGTGTGACGTTTTCATGCCGCTGTAGCCGCCGGAGGGGAGAAAAGACCAGCTGTGCACAGGCCCGGGAGGCCACAACAGAACTGTCACATACCTTCTCTAAGAGAGCGGGCAAGGACTTGCGCAAGACCCTTGTCAACAGTCATTCAAGAGGGAAGAAATCATGACGATCATCAAGCGGGGCTTTGCTGCCCTTGCCGCTGGCGTGCTCAGCTCCGCGCTGGCGATGCCTGCCTTCGCGGAACCGACAAAATTCGATTTCTGGTTTGGTCTTTCGGGCGATCTCGCCCGGGTCGTGGACACGCTGTGCAAGAATTTCAACGCCTCGCAGAAGGACTATGAAGTCGTCTGCACCAGCCAGGGCAATTACGACGCCACCTTGCAGAACACCATTGCCGCCTTCCGCGCCGGCAAGCAGCCCACCGTCGTTCAGGTCTATGACGTCGGCACCGCCACCATGATGCTGTCGGGTGCCTACAAGCCGGCCGACAAGCTCATGGAAGAAAACGGCTACAAGATCGACTACGCCGATTATTTCCCCGGCATCGCCCGCTATTACGCCACCTCGAAAGGCGAGATGCTGTCCTTCCCGTTCAACTCGTCTACGGCGTTGATGTACTGGAACAAGGACGCCTTCGCCAAGATCGGCAAGACCGAAGCGCCGAAGACCTGGGAAGACGTCGGCGCCGACCTCAAGGCAATGAAGGACGCCGGCTATGAATGCCCGATGGCCATCAACATCTCCGCCAATGAAAGCTGGCAGCTGATGGAGCAGTTCTCCGCCATTCACAACCAGCCGATCGCTACCAAGAACAATGGCTATGACGGCCTCGACGCCCGCCTCGAAGTCAACAAGACCAAGTTCGTGCAGTACGTCACCGACCTCAAGAAGTGGTATGATGCCGGCCTGATCAAGATCAAGTCGAAGGATCTCGGCCAGGATATGGTCCAGGCCTTTGCCACCGGCACCTGCCAGGTCATCCTGACCTCGGTCGGCGATCACGGCACGGTTGGCCGTACGCAGAAGGAAGGCATGAACTGGGACGTCGCCGAACTGCCCGTCTATGCCGGCACGGAGCGCAAGAACTCGCTCGTCGGCGGCGCATCGCTGTGGGTTCTCTCGGGCAAGTCGGATGCTGAATACAAGGGCGCGGCCGCGTTCCTCAACTTCATCCACGATCCGAAGACCGCCCTGTTCTGGTCGACCAACACCGGTTACATCCCGGTGACCAAGTCGGGCTTCGACTACATGAAGGGCCAGGGCTTTTACGACAAGGCGCCTTACAAGGGCCGCGAAGTCGCGATCGCCAGCCTGACCGCCTCCGAGCCGACCGAAATCACCCGCGGCATCCGCCTGGGCAATTTCACCCAGATCCGCGCCGAGTTCGGCACCCAGATGCAGGCGATCTTCGCCAACAAGGTCACCGTGCAGGAAGGTCTCGACACGCTGGTCAAGAACGGCGACGCCATCCTCGACCGCTTCCAGCAGACATATCCAGGCAAGACCCTGCCCTGATCCAGGGATTTCCCAGACCGCCCGCCGACCCATTTGAGCATGATCCCGAAGACCGGTTTCCAGTTTTCGGGATCATGCCTGGGTCGACGGGCGGGCATTTCGTTATTAATCTCTCGCTTGCTTTAAGCTGACCACCCTGCGGCAACGGCGGACCGATGGAAAAACGCGTCACTTTCGGCAGTTGGACAATCGGCATTCTTTTCGCGGTGCCGCAGCTCCTGCTGATCTTCACCTTCTTCTACTGGCCTGCCGGCCAGGCCGTATACTGGTCGCTGACGCTGCAGCAGCCCTGGGGCGGCGGCAACATCTGGGTCGGTCTCGACAATTTCCGCTCGATCCTGGCCAACGCCGATTACTGGAACTCGATCACCGCCAGCCTTGTCTTTGCCGGCATCAGCACCGGGCTTGCGATGTTCGTCGCGCTCGTGCTCGCCGCGCTCACCGACCGCCAGCTAGCCGGCTCATGGCTGTATCGCGTGGTGCTGATCTGGCCCTATGGCATCGCCGCGCCCGCCCTGGCGCTGGCATTCCGCTTCATCCTGGCGCCGGAAGCCGGCTTCATGGCCGTCGTCAACCAGGTCTGGCCCGGCTTCTGGGATCCCGGCCTGGACGGCGCCGACGCCATGGCTTCGATCATCATCGCCTTTTCCTGGAAGTATGTCGGCTACAACTTCATCTTCTTCCTCGCCGCGTTCCAGGCGATCCCGCGTTCCCTGATCGAAGCCGCCGCGATGGACGGCTCTGGTGTCATGAGGCGCTTCTGGGACATCCAGTTTCCGCTGATCACCCCGACCATCTTCTTCCTGCTTGTCATCAACATCACGGAAAGCTTCCAGGATTCCTTCGGCATCGTCGACATCATGACGTCCGGTGGGCCGGCGAATGCCACCAATCTGATGGTCTACAAGATCTACTCCGACGGCTTCAAAGGCCTCGATTACTCCGGTGCCGCCGCGCAGAGCATCATCCTGATGCTGCTCATCATCGTGCTGACCATTTTCCAGTTCCGCTTCATCGAGCGGCGCGTCCATTACAGGTGAGACTGATATGGTCGAGCGCACCCCGTTCCTCAATTTTTTCACGCACCTGATCTTGTTCGTCGGCTTCGTTTTCTGTGTGGCGCCGTTCGCCATCGTGGCGATCGCGGCCTCGCATAATCTCAGGGATGTCAACGACGTGCCGATGTCGCTGCTGCCGGGTAGCGATTTCTGGATCAACATCAAGACCGCCTGGGTGACGGCCGACCTTGGTCCCAAGCTGCTGAACAGCTTCATCGTTGCGACCGGCGTTGCCGCAGGCAAAGTGATCGTCTCGGCGCTGACCGCCTTCGCGATCGTCTATTTCCGATTTCCCGGACGCACGCTGATCTTCTGGCTGATCTTCATCACTCTGATGCTGCCGCTTGAAGTGCGCATCGTGCCGACCTACGCGGTGGTCGCCAACGTGCTCGAGCCGTATCAGGCTATCCTGGACGTGACCGGCCTGAGCTGGCTGATCGAAACGGTTTCGGGCGTGCAGGTCCACCTCAGCGTTGGGCTGCTCAACTCCTATCCCGGCCTAATTCTGCCGCTGGTCGCCACGGCGACCGGGACGTTCCTTTATCGCCAATTCTTCCTGACCGTGCCGGACGAATTGACGGAGGCCGCACGCATGGATGGCGCCGGGCCACTGCGCTTCTTCATCGATATCCTGTTGCCGCTGTCGCGCAACAACATGGCGGCGCTCGGGACCATCATGTTCCTGTGGGCATGGAACCAGTATCTATGGCCGCTGCTCATCACCACCGACCAGTCGCATGCGATGGCGGTGACCGAGCTCAAGCAGCTCATCCCCAACGTCGGCGGCACTCCGGAGTGGCATATCGCCATGGCCGGCACTCTCATCATTATGCTGCCGCCGATGATCGTCGTGGTGCTGATGCAGCGCTGGTTCGTGCGCGGCCTGATCGCCACCGAGAAGTAACAAGGAGACAAAAAATGGCCTCCATCGCAATACGCGGCGTCAAGAAGAACTATGCCAAGACGCAGGTCGTGCACGGCGTGGATCTCGACTTTGCCTCGGGCGAATTCGTCGTCATTCTCGGGCCGTCCGGCTGCGGCAAGTCCACGCTGCTCAGGATGATCGCGGGGCTGGAAGAAATTTCCGACGGCACGATCGCCATAGACGGCACGGTGGTCAACAAACTCGAGCCACGCGAGCGCGGCTGCGCCATGGTGTTCCAGAATTACGCGCTTTATCCGCATATGAGCGTGGCCCAGAACATCGGCTATTCGCTGAAAGTCGCCGGTGTTCCCTCGGCCGAGCGCAACCAGCGCATCCAGGCGGTGGCCCGCACACTGGAACTCGAGCAACTGCTCGACCGCAAGCCGATGGCGCTTTCGGGTGGCCAGAGGCAACGCGTCGCCATGGGCCGCGCCATGATCCGCGAGCCGAAGGTGTTCCTGTTCGACGAGCCTCTGTCCAATCTCGACGCCAAGCTGCGCGTGCAGATGCGTTCGGAGATCCGCAAGCTGCATCGCCGGCTGAATGCCACCTCCGTCTTCGTCACCCACGACCAGGTAGAGGCCATGACATTGGCCGACCGACTGGTGGTGATGAATGGGGGACGGGTCGAACAGGTCGGCACGCCAGGTGAAATCTACACCCGCCCGGCCAGCCGCTTCGTCGCCACCTTCGTCGGCGCGCCGGCCATGAACATCCTCGAAGGCACCGCCGAACTCGACGGATTGTCGCTGCTCGGCGGCAGCCGGCGCCTGGCGATGGCTCGCGCCGGCCTGCCGGTCGGCACGAAAGTGGCGATGGGCATCCGGCCGGAGGCGGTGCGGCTGGTGGCGCCGGGAACGCCGGGCGCGCTCGATGCGACTGTCGACCTAGTCGAGGAATTGGGCGCGGGGCGGGTGATCTATGTCGACCTCGACGGCGCGCCGTTTTCGGTGATGACCTCGGAGCCCGTTCACCCCGAGCCCGGCAGCACCGTCGGCCTGAAGATCTCGCCTGACGACATGCACTTCTTCTCGTCGGAGACAGGCACCCGTCTCGATGTCTTCAAGGCTTCGGTGCCAGAGCCAGCGCTTTGATTTCCAGCACGCGCGCCGCCAAAGAGACGTACATGAAAATCATCCAGGTCACCGACGTGCATCTCGGTCGGCAAGGTGAGCGCCGCTATGGGGCCGACCTGCACCAGCGGCTGGACCAGTGCATCGCGCACATCAATGCGCATCACGCCGACGCCGCGCTTTGCGTCTTCACCGGCGACCTGACGGAGACCGGTGCGCCGCGGAGCTATGCCGATCTGCGCGCTGCCCTGACCACGCTGTCGGTGCCGTACAGGCTGCTGCCGGGCAACCATGACCGGCGGGCAAATCTCATCGCCGCGTTTCCCGACGTTCCGGTCGACGAAAACGGCTTCGTGCAGTCGGTCCACGATACCGGCAACGAAGTGCTGTTGTTTCTCGACTGCCTGGCGGAAGGGCGCATCGAGGGCGAACTGTGCGAGAGGCGGCTTGCCTGGCTCGAAGCCCGGCTGGAACGGTCGGGCGGCCGGCCCGCTTACGTGTTCCTGCATCATCCGCCGGTCGCGCTCGGCCTGCCTCAACTCGATCCGCTGGCGCTTCAACAGCCCGAGCGGTTGCTCGACTTGTTGCGGGGCCATGGCAACGTCCGCCATATCTTCTTCGGCCATGTCCATCGCGACATTGCCGGCACCGTTGCCGGCATTCCGTTCTCGGCGCAGCGCGGCTTGCATGCCCGCTTCGAGCTCGCCCTCGAGCGATCGAGCGAGATCGTCGAACAAGCGCCGCCGTCCTACGCCGTCATCCTCATCGACAGCGCCAACGCGTGCGTGGTGGTGCACGGTTGCGATTTTATCGAGCAATGGCCGATCTATTCAGCCGAAACCGGCGAACGCATCACGGCGTGAGCTTGCCACTTCGCTTTGGTTCAAGGGCTTAAAATCGTCGGGCTCAGGCAAAGACGTGCGCCTTGCCCGATACGGTCAGCCGCACGATCTCGCCGACCGCCGGCGCGTCCATGCCGGATTTGCGCAGGATCAGCGGCGTGCCGCCGATGGCCGCGGCGTCGGGCGGATCGGAATTGTTCAGGAGCCGCACCGCGATCGTGCATGTCGAGCCGGCGAATTCCGATTCCGTCACCTCGCCGAACGGCATGTCCGATGTGCCCGACATGCCCTCGCGCGAGGTGCGTTTCAGGCCGATCTGTTCCGGCCGCAGCATGATACGGGCGACATCGCGGCTGTCCGGCGCGTCGACGGCGATGCGGCCCAGCGGCGAACTGGCGAAGCCGCCCGAAATGCTCGCCGGCAGGATGATGGCATCGCCGAGGAACTCGGCGATCATCCTGTCCTTCGGCTTGAGATAGAGCTCGCGCGGCGTGCCGACCTGGGAAAATTTTCCATCGCGCATTACCGCCACCTGGCTGGCGAAGGAGAGTGCCTCGGCCTGGTCGTGCGTCACCAGGATGGTGGTGATGCCAGCCGCCTCCAGAAGTTCGGCCACCGCCTTGCGCATCGAGGCGCGCAGGCCGGTGTCGAGTGCCGAGAACGGCTCGTCGAGCAGCATCAGCCGCGGCTTCATCGCCATGGCCCGGGCCAGCGCCACGCGCTGCTGCTGGCCGCCGGAGAGCTCGTGCGGGCGGCGTTTGAGGATCGCCTTGTCGAGTCCCACGATGTAGGCAAGTTCGACGATGCGCTCGGCGCGCCTGTCGTCGTCCCGTGCCATGCCGAAGCCGATATTGTCCGAGATGGTCAGATGCGGGAACAGGGCGCCGTCCTGCGCCACCACGCCGATGCCGCGGCGATGCGCCGGGACAGCGGCGCCGCCATTGGCCAGCACCTGCCCGTCGAGTACGATGCGGCCTTGGTCAGGCGCCTCGAAGCCGGCGATCAGCCGCAGCAAGGTCGTCTTGCCGCAGCCGGAAGGTCCCACGATCGCCGTGCGGCTGCCGCTGGCGACGTTCAGGTTGACGCCGGCCAGTGCGGCTACCGGGCCGTAGTGCTTGTGCAGATTGCCGAGTTCGAGAAAGCTCATCGTCCTGCCATCCGCTTCGACTGGACGTAGAGCAGCCAGGTCAGGGGCAGCGACATCGCCACCATGATGAAGGCGTAAGGAGCCGCCGAGGCGTAATCGATCTCGCTGCTGTAGGACCAGAACGCCATGGCCAGTGTGCGGGTGCCGTTCGGCGCCAGCATCTGGGTCGCGGTCAGTTCGTTCATGATGCCGAGCGCCACCAGCGCCATGCCAGCCGCCGCACCGGGCGCCGACAGGCGGATCGTCGTCGACCACAGCGCATCGAGCGGCCGCCGGCCGAGGCTGGACGCGGCGCGTTCGAGCTCGACCGGCGCTTGCGCGATCGATGCACGCAGGCTGACCAGCGCGCGCGGCAGGAACATCAGTGCGTAGGCGACCAGGATAGTGAACAGGGTCTGGTAGAGCGGCAGTGCGATGCGCACCGTGATGGTGACCAGCGCCAGCGCGATCACGACCCCGGGCAGCGAGCCGACGATGTAATTGCATCCCTCGAGCAAGCGCTGCAACGGACCCGGCGCGCGGATAGAGATCCAGGCCATCGGCATGGCCGCGACAGTGGCAAGCAGGGCGCCAGCGAGGGACAGGAACAGCGTCTGGCCGAGTGCCAGGCCGATCTCGTCGAAGCGCCAGACATCGGCGCCGCCGGCGGCGAGCCAGCGCCCGATGGTCACGAACGGAACGCCAAGCGCCAGCAATGTGGTGACGGCGAGCAGCAGCAAGCTGGGCAGGGTGGCGCGGCCGAGGTTCATTCGTTGCTGGTATCGCGCGGCACCCGAGCCGACACGGGCATAACGCTCCTCGCCGCGGACCAGCACTTCGAGGCCGAGCAGCACGAAGCAGCAGGTCACCAGCACGCCGGCCAGCATGTTGGCGGCCGGGCCGTTGAAGGTCGACTGGAACTGATCGACGATCGCGGTCGTGAAGGTGTCGAAGCGAATGAAGACATAGAGGCCATATTCGGCCAGCAGATGCAGGCCGACCAACAGCGAGCCGCCGCATATTGCGAGCCTGAGCTGCGGCAGCACGACGCGCCAGAACACGCGCCAGGGTCCATGGCCAAGTGCCGCGGCCGCGTCCTCGAGAGCGGGATCGAGACGGCGCAGGGCCGCCGACACCGGCAGATAGAGGAAAGGGAAATAGGCGATGACGGACACCAGCACGCCAGCCCACAGGCCGTGCAGCCCGGGCACGAGGGTGATCCAGGCATAGGAGTGCACGAAAGCGGGGATGGCGAGCGGCGCCACGCAGAGCCAGGACCACAGCCGGGCACCGGGCAGGTCGCTGCGTTCCGTCAGCCAGGCCAGCGTCACCGACAAGGTGATGGCGATCGGCACCGCCAGCAGGACGAGCAGGCCGGTGTTGACCAGCAGTTCGCCGACACGCGGCCGAAAGACCAGTGCCGAGACCGTCTCCCAGCCGGTCTGCACCGCGATCCAGATGATGAAAGCGAGCGGCAGTAGCGCCAGCAGGGAGACAAATATGGCGGCGGCGACAAGCCAAGGCGCAGCCCGCCGCTGCGCCCGTCGACGCATCTTGGGCGGCAGGCCGGGACGCGCGAGATCGACCGCGGACTGCATCAGTTCAGGCGCCATACCGTTGCGACGCGGCAGCGGCAATCATGGGACCACGGTCGCGGTCAGGAACGAAGCGTGTCGTCATGGACGAATGCATCTCGAAACAAAACGCTCCCGCGAAAGGTGAATTCCCGCGGGAGCACGATCTGACGTCCTTATTAGGAAGAACGGCAACTAAAGCAAGCCGGCTGCCGTCATCAGGTCGGTGACCTTCCTGGAGTTCAGCGTCGTGGCATCGACCTTCGGCGCCTGCAGGTCGGCCAGTGGCACCAGCTTCGGATTGGACTGCGCGCCCTTGCCGACCGCGTATTCGAAGGAGGTTCCGTTCTTCAGCACGTCCTGGCCGTTCTTGCCGGTCACCCATTTCAGGAAGGCCTGGGCTTCCTTGGGATGCTTGCTCGAGGCCAGCACGCCGCCGCCGGAAACCGATACGAAAGCGCCCGGATCCTGGTTCTTGAAATAGTGCAGCGCGACGTTCTTGGAGTTTTCGCCGGTTTTGGCCTGATCGCCAAAGTAGTAGTAGTGGTAGATCACGCCGCCTTCGATCTCACCGGCATTGACCGCCTTCATCACGGTGCTGTTGCCCTTGTAGGCGGTGAAGTTCTCCTTCATCGCCTTCAGCCAGTCGGCCGTGGCGGGCTCGCCCTTGAGCTGCAGCAAAGCGCTCACGATGGCCTGGAAATCGGCGCCGGAAGGCGAAGCCGCCCAGCGGCCCTTCCAGCTCGGGTCGGCGAGATCGAGCATCGACTTGGGCAGCTGGTCTGCCTTGAGCTTGGTGGTGTTATAAGCAAACACGGTGCTGCGCGCGGCCACGCCCACCCATTTGCCGCTGGTGGCCTGATAGTCTTGCGGGACTTGAGCCAGCGTATCGGCGTCGACCGGCGCGAACAGGCCGGCATTTTCGACCAGCACCATGGCCGGCGAATTTTCCGTCAGGAACACGTCGGCGGGCGAGGCGGCGCCTTCGGCGACGATCTGGTTGGAGAAGTCGCTGTCACCGCCGTTGCGCAAGGTGACCTTTATCCCCGTCTCCTTGGTGAACCCTTCCGCCCATTCCTTCGCCAGGCTTTCATGCTGGGCGTTATAGACGACGATGCCGGCATCTTCGGCCGTCGCCGGACCAGCGGCGAGGCTGATTGCAAGCGCGGCTACGCTGGCAAGGGCAAGAAGGGGGGATTTCATAAGGGTACTCCTCGGGTTGTCCCGCACTGGGGTGCGTCCGAGTACCAATTCATGAATGCACTAGTCAAGATTGAAAGACGACGGGCATCATCACGGTTTCGCGTGTCGGACGCCGATGGCATCACCCGAGATGCGGGGCTGGTGGCTGCTCCTGCGGGATGCAGCCATCGACCATCGGATGAATGGTCCACCGCTGGTCCAGCCCCTGCTGTGTTCGTTTGGTCTCGGGATCGAACGCTTCGTTCAGCATGGCGCACCAGGTCCTGCGCAGATTGTCGCAGCGCGCCCGGAACGCTGCGCTGCCAAGCCCGTCACGGATATCCTGCGCGGTCAGGTCGGTGGTCTCGCCCGGCGGTTTGGGCGGAACCGTGCCCGTGTCGGCAAAGTCCGGATCCCACTGCAGATAGTGTTTCGCGTCGACACTGGCGGCCGCATCGAATTTGACCACCGCCATCAGCGGATGAAACTCGTGCCAGCCCTTGTGGTAGCCGTCATAGACATGTTCGCCGAGGACGGCGACATGATCGCCCATCCTGATGGGACCGAGCGCCTTGTCGCCGACATTGGCGTCCTCGACATTGCCGGGGTTCCAGTTGAACAATCCCTGCAGGACCGGCTTGACCCCGCCGAAATAGGATGCCGCTCCGCCGATGGCGCCGCCAATGGCCGCTCCGAGCAATCCTCCCAGGAACGAGCCGATGGCGCAGCCCAGCGCACCCAGGAAGAACGATCCTATGGCGCAGCCGACAGCCGCTCCGGCACTGGCGCCGGCAGCCGCCGCGGCCACCGTGACGACCAGGGCCGCCGTCAGCAGGATGACGATGGCCGGCGCCCATTGGCGCATCTTGATCCAGAAGTCGCCCTCGGCCTCGCAGTGCAGGCCCCAGCGGGCATGATCGTCGGCCGGTGCGTAGCCCAGATCCGTCTTCAGGTCGTCGCGCGGCAACAGCAGCTCATGACCCTGAAAGCCGTCATTGAGAATATCGTTGGCCGGATGGGCCGCGACGCTGGCGGCGAATTCCGCCGCGACGGTGCCGTCGGCATTGTAGCGATTGGCCGCCGCCAAGGCCGCCTCGTTGGTCTCGGCGTTGAGAATTTCCGTCGTCGGATGCGGCATCAGTATGACGTCGAAATACTGGTCGTTGTCGAAGGCGCCGAGATCGCTGCGGAACGGATTGTAGGAGACGATGCCGACGGCGCATTTCGGATTGTCCTTGTCGAGGCAGACCAGGCGGTGGTTGAGCCATTCCCCGGCGGCCTTGTCGATCGTCGCGGTGGCGGACGCCAGAAATGCGATTGCCGCGGCAAGTGCCGCACCGACCGGCCCCAGCAGCAGGCCGAAGGCGGCCGCCAACCCGGTGATCACGATGATCTGCAGCGCCTGGCCGGCGAGGAAAGCCAGCCGATCGTCCTCGTTGTAGGGCTTGCCACCGACCGGATAGAGAAAGCAGCTCGTATAGTGCTTGTAAGCCATCGGAGCGCCTCAGCCTTTCGTGGCGGTGAGCGTCACGCCGCCGGTCATGGTGCGCGATCCACTCTCGCCGATCGTGAAGACGTGGACGTTGAAGGTCTTTGAGCCGCGGAACGCGGTGTCCTTCGGTTCGATTTCGACAGCGATCTCGGTCAGCTGGCGCGGCTGCAGCAAAAGCGTTCTTGGGACGATCCTGACCGACCAGTCGTCCGGCACGGGAAACCGGCCATACGCCTGTTCCTCGAGGGCCTCGGCCCAGCGCGCCTTGCTTTCGGCGAGCCGCGGCTGTGGGGTGTCCGTGCGCTCGTCTCGACCCTGGCCGCGTGGCGGGATACATGGCCGCAGCTTCGGCAGAGCGTAGCAGTCCGCCTCGATCTGGAAACGCCGGACGACCGAGGCCTCGTTGCGCACGCTGAAGACGAACTTCGCCGGTGAGCGCATCTCGGCAATGTTGACGTTCTTCTGGCCAAGGTTGTTGCTGGGGTTGGCGTCATCGCCCCAGGAAAGCTGTGCTTGAAGGCAGTAGTGGCCGCCGGTGGCGGGCGTGGTCCAACTGAACTCGGCATAGGCAGGGCAATCGATCGTGCCCTTGGCTCCGAGATTTATGGCGACGTTGGCGATCGGACGGGAAATGGTCTGGGCGCCGAATGACAGGTAGGACAGTGCCACCCCGACGCCCACCGCTGGGGCGTCATAGGACCCGTTCCAGACGCGCACGCGAACGCGATATGCATGTGCTGGCTGAAGCGCGCCGCTGACCGGCAAGGTGCCGTCGAAAATGTCGATGTCGGGATTGTCCCAGGTGACCGCGAGCCCCTGCGCCATCAGATAATACTGGGCGTATAGAAGAGGATCGGCGCGCTTGTAGATGTCGGGCGGTAGCTGGATGCAGCAGTCATTCTGCGCCGGGCTGGGCAGCCGCTGGTCCTTGGCCAGCCGGCACAGCAGCCTGCATATCGTGGCAAACAGCACCTTCAGCCCGGCGGCCAGACGCTTCCAGAATTCGGCGGCGAACAACAGCAAGGCCGCGGTTCTGATGTGGTTGACCAGAGATCCTGCCATGTCGTGTTTCCCACGCTGAGAGGACGCAACGGTAATGTTTTCCTGGCGGACCTGTCTCCGCCGGTTGTCCAGAGGCTATTTCTTCAGTGATCCCTGTCTTCTGTAGAAGTAGACGGCGGCGACAAGGACTATGGCCGCAATGACAAGGCTGCTCTCGAAAGTTCCCGAGCCATTGTCGGGAGAAAATCCAAAAATGCGTTCAATGAAATCCATTTCGGCCGCCCTCCGATCCCTTGACGCTACAGAAGGGTTTACCTTACGTCAATCAAAGGTTGATCCCGCGCCGCTCCTCACGCATGAGCTGGGAACCAGAGAACCCGTCCGGGAATTTAGCGAGCCATCCCGCAAACTTTCGTGATTTGCCCGTAGTTTGGCTTGGACATTATTTCGCCGGCCACGTAACAAATCAGTGCCGAGGCGCGAAGATCGGGGAGTGAACTCTTGTGAGCGGCAAGGACGAGGCCGAGCTTTCCCGGCTGATGCGGGCCGCGATCGCGGGGGATGAAAAGGCCTATGCCGACTTTCTGCACCGGATTGCCGCGCTGGTGCGCGGTTTCGTCAGGCGCAAGATCGTGCAGGGCGGGGTCGATCCCGAGGATGTCGTGCAGGAAACCTTGCTGGCCATTCATGTGAAACGGCACACCTGGCGCCAGGACGCGCCGGTGCTGCCCTGGGTCTATGCGATTGCCCGTTTCAAGCTGATCGATGCGTTCCGGCGGCGCGGACGGCGCATCGAGATCGATGTCGACGACATCGCCGAGACGTTCGCCGAGCCCGAAACGGAAACCGTCAGCGAGCGGGACATCAACCGGGCGCTCGACGGGCTGCCGCCGGCACAGCGTTCGGTGGTTTCAGCAGTATCCGTGGAGGGCCGCTCGATCGGCGAGACGGCGGCTAAGTTCGGCATCAGCGAGACGGCGGTGCGGGTGTCGCTGCACCGGGGACTTACCGCCATAGCCAGGCGATTCGGGCAGGGGCGGTTCGGGCGGGAATGACATGAAGACCGACGATCTCATCAAGGCGCTCGACGCCGATGCCCGCAGCAAGGCGATGCCATTGCGCTCGGCCTGGTGGCTGGCGGCTGGCGCGGCCGCCTTGGTCGCGGCCGCTGTCTTCATGATGACGATCGGGCCGCGCCCCGATTTCATGGTGGCCGCGCACACGGTGCGTTTCCTGTCCAAATTCGTTTTCACCATCGTGCTCGCCATCAGCGCCTTTGCCCTGATCCGTGCCCTGTCGACGCCGGGCGCGGCGACAGGCCGGGCTATGGCGGCGATGATCGCGGCGCCGCTGCTGGTCGCGGTGGCCGTGGTGCTGGAGCTCTTCATGGTGCCGCAGGCCCTGTGGAGCACGCGTATGATCGGCTCGAACATGATGATCTGCATGGGCTTCATCCCGCTGATCGGCATCGGCCCGCTGGCCATCTTCCTGTGGATGCTGCGCTATGGCGCGCCGACACGGCCGGTGCTTGCCGGCGCGGTCGCGGGGCTGCTTGCCGGCGGGCTGGCGGCGACTTTCTATGCGGCGCACTGCTTCGACGATTCGCCGCTTTTCGTTGCCACCTGGTACACGATCGCCATCGCGGCTCTCGCTTTGCTTGGTGCGCTCGGCGGGCGGTTTTTCGTGCGCTGGTAGCAGGATACCCACGCCTACACCCCGTGAATACCGATCCTTAATCATGCCGGCAATTGTTTGCCGGTTTTCCATGTCGCCTATGCCCTGGGCGCAACCTTTCCTTAAAATCGATCCTTCAGGTTTTTAACGGGAAAAAGCGATTGCCCACGGGGGTGGCACGAATCGTGACATTGCGAGGTATCATCGGGCCGGGACGGCACAAGCATGCAGCTCTGGCGCTGCTTGTGGCCGGTCTGGCCGTAGTGGCCGCCTCGCTTGTGCTGTCAGGGCTGGACCTTGGCGCACAAGCCCTCAGACTTTGCCTCCAAATATCGGTCGCTGTGACGGTCTGCGCGCTTTTCGCGGCCTATCTGTTCATCGGTCGAATCTCGGAGGATCGACGGCAGATCACGGACAGCGAGCAGCGGTTCCGCCGGGCCATGGAGGACTCGGCGATCGGCATCGCTATCGTCGGTCTCGACGGGCGTATTCTCCAGACCAATCCGGCCTTTGCCGCCATGCTTGGCTACAGCCGCGACGAGATCGAGGCGCTGACCTTCTTCCAGCTCACGCATCCCGACGATGTGCAGATCGGAAGCGAAACGATGGCCGGCCTGAAGGCGGGCACCGTCGATGCCTTCCACTTCGAGAAGCGTTATCTCAAGAAGGACGGCACACCGGTCTGGGCTCATCTTGCCGGCTCGGTAATTCGCGACGAGAAAAGCGGCCGGCCGCTCTATCTCGTCTCGCAGATCGAGGACATCGACGCGCGCAAACAGGCCGAGGCGCGCATCACAGAGGCCGAAACGCGCTGGAACTTCGCGCTGGCCGGCGCCGGTCAAGGTGTCTGGGATTTCGACATGCGCAAGGGGGGCACCACCTATTCCTCCACCTGGGTCAAGATGCTGGGCTACGGGGATGGCGAGCTCGATGGCGACCCCGATCGCTGGCTGACGATGATCCATCCAGACGATCGCGCCACGGTCGCGGAGGCCGATCGCGCCCATCTCGCCGGCGAGACGGAATTTTTCGAAGCCGAGTTCCGCATGCGCCACAAGGACGGCCGCTGGATCTGGATCCTCGACCGCGGCAAGGCCATCGAGCGCGATGCGGACGGACACCTGGTCAGAGCGATCGGCAGCTTGATGGACATCACCCGGCGAAAGCAGGCCGAAGAACGGCTCATCGTCTCGGCGGCGATGCTGGCCGACGAGAAGGAGCGGCTGAGGGTGACGCTGCAATCGATCGGGGATGCCGTCATCTGCACCGATGCCGCGAACCGCGTCACTTTCATGAACCCGGTGGCCGAAAAGTTGACCGGCGTTTCCAGTGACGATGCGCTGGGCAAGACGCTGAGCCATGTCTACTGGGCAGTCGACGAGGAGACCGGCCACAGGATCGGGATGACGCGGCCGGTGACAGGCGAAGAGGCGCGCTCCGACCAGAACAGCCGCGCGGTCCTCATCCGCCGCGACGACACGCGCTGCAGCATCCGCCAGGTCGTGTCGCCGATCCTCAACGAACGCAACGAATTCTGCGGTCTGGTGATCGTCTTCCAGGACTTCACCGATGCGCGTGCCCTGCAGCGACAGCTTGCCCATGCCGCCGCGCACGACGCACTGACGGGCCTTGCCAACCGCTCGAGCTTCATCCGCGCCATGGAGGGGATGGTCGATCAGGCGCGCAAGGACGGCACGACGACAGGGGGCCGCCATCAGTTCATGTTCATCGACCTCGACCACTTCAAGCTGGTCAACGACACGGGAGGTCACGCTGCCGGAGACGCCCTGCTGAAGCGGGTCGCTGACGCCGTGCGCGGCGTGCTTGGTCCTGAAGACATCGTCGCGCGTCTGGGTGGCGACGAATTCGCCGTGATCCTGAAATCGGCTTCCACCACCGACGCGAGGATCGCGGCGCGTTCCATCATCGATGCGATAGCGGGCCTGAACTTCACCTGGGATGGCCGGCCGCACGGGATCGGCGCCAGCATCGGGTTGACCGCGATCTGCGCCAATTGCGGCGAAGTCGACGAGATCATCGCAAGGGCCGACGCCGCTTGCTATGCAGCCAAGGCCGCCGGCCGGGGATGCGTTTCGGTGGCGCCGGACGGCAAGGTCAGCGACGATGACAGGTCAGAACCGCCCAAGCCACTCGCCGCGGCCTCGTGAGCGGCAATCACGTCAGCGCGTCGGAACGGGATGCTCGCCGCGATAATCGTAAAAGCCGCGCCCGGTCTTGCGGCCGAGCCAGCCGGCCTCGACATATTTGACCAGCAGCGGGCAAGGCCGGTACTTCGAATCCGACAGGCCGTCATGCAGCACCTGCATGATCGACAGGCAGGTATCCAGGCCGATGAAATCGGCAAGCTGCAGCGGTCCCATCGGATGGTTGGCGCCGAGCCGCATGGCGGTGTCGATGGCATCGACCGAGCCGACGCCCTCATAGAGCGTGTAGATCGCTTCGTTGATCATCGGCAGAAGGATGCGGTTGACGATGAAGGCCGGGAAATCTTCCGAGACGGTGATCGTCTTGTCGAGCTGCTTCACATAGGTCTTGGCCGCCTCGAAGGTCTGGTCCTCGGTGGCGATGCCGCGCACCAGTTCGACCAGCTTCATCAGCGGTACCGGGTTCATGAAATGTATGCCGATGAACCGCTCTGGCCGGTCGGTCTGGGCAGCTAGCCGTGTGATCGAAATCGACGAGGTGTTGGTCGCCAGGATCGCTTCGGGATTGAGCTGCGGACAGAGCTGCGCATAGATCTTGCGCTTGACGGTTTCGTCCTCGGTCGCCGCTTCGATCACCAGATCGGCGCCGGCGAGATCGGCCATCGTCGGTGCCGACGCGATGCGTGCCATGGCCTGATTGCGCAGCTTCTCGTCGAGCTTGCCGGACCCCACCTGACGGGCCATGTTGCCGCTGATTGTGGCAATGCCCTTCTCGATGCGGTCGGGCGATATATCGTAGATCAGCACCTTATAGCCCGAAAGCGCGGAGACGTGGGCGATGCCGCCGCCCATCTGGCCCGCACCAATGATGCCGATCGTCTCGATCTTGCTCATTACCCGATCCCGTCCGGAGCGTTTTTCGCTGGATCGCGAACCGCCCCATCTCTTTGTTTTCCCGCAATTCCCGGCGCAAAAAACCGCTGCGCACTGCCGCTGGAATTGCTCTCAGCCTTTGTGGCCTGCTTATTGTGCGGTGCAAACTAAAAGGGTGGGGCGACTTCGTCTACCCCACCCCTCACAATTTAATACGGTTGCGCGGAAGCGTCAAAGCGCCTTCTGCAACTCCGGCAGGATGACGAAGAGGTCGCCGACGAGGCCGTAATCGGCGACCTGGAAGATCGGCGCTTCCTCGTCCTTGTTGATGGCGACGATGACCTTGGAATCCTTCATGCCGGCAAGGTGCTGGATGGCGCCGGAGATGCCGACCGCGATGTAGAGATCGGGGGCGACGACCTTGCCGGTCTGGCCGACCTGCCAGTCGTTCGGCGCGTACCCGGCATCGACGGCGGCGCGGGAGGCGCCGACGGCGGCACCGAGCTTGTCGGCGACCGGCAGGATGACCTCCTGGAATTTCTCCGAGGAACCGAGCGCGCGGCCGCCCGAGATGATGATCTTGGCCGAGGTCAACTCCGGACGGTCGGTCTCCGACAGCTTGTTCTCGACGAAGGTGGACAGGCCGGGATTGGCTGCCGCATTGACCGTCTCGACCGAAGCCGAGCCACCGTCGGGCGCGGCCTGGAAGGAGGCGGTGCGCACGGTGATGACCTTCTTGGCGTCGCTCGACTGCACCGTCTGGATGGCGTTGCCGGCATAGATCGGCCGCTTGAAGGTATCGGGCGAGACCACTTCGATGATCTCGGAGACCTGCGCGACATCGAGCAGGGCCGCCACGCGCGGCGCGATGTTCTTGCCGGCCGACGTCGCCGGCGCGATGACTGTGTCGTAGGCGCCAGCCAGCGAGACGATCAGTGCCGCCGTCGGCTCGGCCAGGCGCTCGGCGAGTTCGTCGGCTTCGGCGAGCAGCACCTTGGTGACGCCCTTCAGTTTGGCGGCTGCGTCGGCGGCAGCCTTGGCGCCTTTGCCGGCCACCAGCACATGAACGTCCGAGCCGATCTGCAGGGCGGCCGAAAGCGCCTTGGCGGTCTGGTCGGAAAGGGTGGCGTTGTCGTGTTCGGCGATGAGGAGAATTGCCATGTTGTCTGTTCCTTCCGATCTCAGAGCACGCCGGCTTCGTTCTTGAGCTTGTCGACCAGTTCGGCGACGCTCTTGACCTTGACACCCGCCTTGCGGCCGCTCGGCTCCTCGGTCTTGATGACCTTGAGGCGTGGCTTGACGTCGGCGCCGTAATCGGCCGGGCTCTTCTCGTCGAGCGGCTTCTTCTTGGCCTTCATGATATTGGGCAGGGAGGCATAGCGCGGCTGGTTAAGGCGAAGGTCGGCGGTGACGATTATCGGCATCTTCAACTCCACCGTCTGCAGGCCGCCGTCGACTTCGCGCGTCACCTTGGCATGATCGCCTTCGAGCACGACCTTGGAGGCGAAGGTGCCCTGCGCCCATCCCAGAAGGGCCGCCAGCATCTGGCCGGTCTGGTTGGAATCGTCGTCGATCGCCTGCTTGCCGAGAATGACAAGGCCTGGCTGTTCCGCATCGACGACGCCCTTCAGCACCTTGGCGACGCCCAGCGGCTCGGTCTGTTCGTCGGTCTTGACCAGGATGGCGCGGTCGGCGCCCATGGCGAGTGCGGTGCGCAAGGTTTCCTGCGCCTGCTGCGGGCCGATCGACACGACGATGATCTCTTCGGCCTTGCCGGCTTCCTTGATCCGGATCGCCTCTTCCACCGCGATCTCGTCGAACGGGTTCATCGCCATCTTGACGTTGGCCAGTTCCACCGCCGAACCATCAGCCTTCACGCGCACCTTGACGTTTGCGTCCACAACCCGCTTCACGGGCACAAGGATCTTCATTTGCCTGTCACCTCTTCACGCTAGTTGGGCGCGCTATAGCAGCCTGCGCCCCTTCTGAGTTGTCGAAAGCCGACATTCCCGACTGAATTCCGGCCAGACGGAATTCTGGCCGGATGGAAATTCTGGTCTTTGCCCGCCCTGGCTGCTCCTTAAACGCCTTGGGCCGCGGCGGAGACGTTTCCGTAATTGTGGCAACCCCTGCCGTCAATACGCTGAAAGCCGCTCAAATCGGTTCAGTTTGGGCCAGAAGGATTTCCACGTCCCCAGCGCGTCGTGGTGGCGGCCGTTTGGGGCGCCGCTGGTTCGCCGACCACCGGCGGCTGTTCAGGGCTCGGTACCACGGCATCCTCGTCGGCGGGTGCGAACAGCGGCACGCCGCGGCTGCGCAGGACCAGCACCAGAACCGCGCCGGCAATGATGCCGCCGATGTGGCAGGCCCAGGATATCTGATCCTCGCCGCCGGCCGCGAACATGACGATCTGGAACAGCACCCACAGGATGAGCGGGATAAAGGCTGGAATGCGCAAAGGGATGCGGGCGAAGGCAAGCACCCACACCTTCACCCTGGGATAGAGGATCAGGTAGGCGACGACCACGCCGGCGATGGCACCCGACGCGCCGATCAGCGGCGCCTGCGAATCCCAGGCGACCAGCCCCTGGAAGGCGGCTCCGGCGATGGCGCACAGCAGATAGAAGATCAGGTAGCGGATGTGGCCGAGCGCGTCCTCGACATTGTCGCCGAAAACCCAAAGGAACAGCATGTTGCCACCGAGATGAAAAATATCGGCATGCAGGAAGGAATAGGTGAGATAGCTCAGGCTCTCGGGGATGATGACAAAGCGGGGGTCGAGTTCGGCCGTGTCGTGAACGACGGAGGGGATGAAGCCGAGGCCAAGCACGGCGGCATTGGTGAAGTTCTCGCCGCCGAGTGCCGTGGCGCAATAGATCACGGCGTTGGCGACAATCAGACCGATGGTCACATATTGCAGCCTGATGTGGCGCAGCCTGTTGGTGTCGTAAAGCGGGATGAACATCGGTCGCCGGCCCCTCCCGCCTCTGGTCCGTTCAGCGGTTCTTGCCGGGAACCCATAGCACGTCGGCATTTCCGTTGTCATTGACCGCCCGGGCGGCGACAAACAGGAAATCCGAGACGCGGTTGATGTATTTCAGCCCGTCGCGGTTGACGTGTTCGGCCGGGTCCTGAGCCAGGGCGACCATCAGCCGCTCGGCGCGCCGTGCCACCGTGCGGGCGAGATGAAGCGCCGCCGCTGCCGGCGTGCCGCCGTTCAGCACGAAGGATTTCAGCGGCTGGAGCTTCTTGTTGAGGACGTCGATGTCGTGCTCGACACGGTCGGTCTGCGTGGCAACGATGCGCAACGGCTCGTAGCCAAGCGGCTTGCCGTCATCAGGCACGGCGAGATCGGCGCCGAGGTCGAAGAGATCGTTCTGGATGCGCGAGAGCATGGCGTCGATCGCCTGGTAGCTCTGTTCGGTATGCACGCGAGCCATGCCGATGCAGGCATTGGCTTCGTCGACCGTGCCGTAGGCGTCCACCCTGAGATCGGATTTCAGCCGCCGCTCACCAGTGCCAAGGCCCGTAGTGCCATCATCGCCGGTGCGGGTGTAGATCTTGTTGAGCTTGACCACATCGCCTCCCGAAAAGCCTCACTTGCGGGTGAAATACACGGCCAGCAGGATCAGCGCCAGCGCCACGGCCTGCAGCAGGACGCGGGCCTGCATCAGCTTGTTGGAGGTCACACCGGAGCCGCCGCGCATCATGTTGATGAGCCCCCTGATCAGCACGACCACCACGGCGGCCATGACCAGAATGGCAAGGATGTTGAAGGCAGTGGCCATTTTTGCGTTTCCAGTTCTTTGCTTGTTCAGGCGCGCTTGGCGAGCAGGCGGTGGAGCATCGAGGCCGGCAGGATGCGTTTAAGCATGGCGCCGATCCTGGCCGACATTGTTACCACATAGTGCGGGCGTGGGCGCCGCGACAGAAGTGCATGGCGAAGCACCTTGTGGACCACTTCAGGCCCGGGCTTCCGCGCCGATTGGCTGCCGCCGGCGCGCATGCGCTCCAGTTGCGCGGCATAGTCGGCGCGATGCGCGGAATTCTCATGGTCGATATTCCTGAGGAACCAGGGCAGGCCATTGCTGGCGATCTTCGATTTCACCGGCCCCGGCTCGATCAGCGAGACATGGATGCCGCTGCCGGCCAGTTCCTGGCGCTGGCACAGCATCAGGGCCTCCAAGGCATGCTTGGAGGCCGAATAGGCGCCGCGGAAGCGCACAGGCACGAGACCGAGGATCGACGAGCAATGGACGAGGCGGCCGTGGCCCTGGCGTCGCATCACCGGAACCAGGCGGCGGGTCAGGTCGTGCCAGCCGAAGAAATTGGCCTCGAACTGCTCCCTGAGCGCTGCAACGGGCAGATCCTCGACGGCGCCTGCCTGCGCGTAGGCGCCGTTGTTGAACAGCGCGTCGAGCCTGCCGCCGGTGCGATCGAGCACCGCCGCCGCCAGGGCGGCTATGGAGTCCGGTTCGCTATAATCGAGGTAAAAAGCCTCGATGCCGTCGGCTTCGAGGGCGGCGATGTCCTCCGGCTTGCGCGCCGTTGCGAACACCCGCCAGCCCTCAGCCTTCAATGCACGGGTGCAATAGGCGCCTATGCCGGAAGACGCGCCGGTGACGATGATGGTGCGCAACTCTGCAGCTGGAGAATTCGGGGTTTGACGAAGGGTTGCCATTTGCCGCATTCATTTCCCATATTCGCGGCGTCGAGACAATCGAGGGGAGCGCGCGTCCTTGCTGCGGAACATTGTCGCCCTGCGCCGCGTGCTCTACGACGCGCTCGGCCACTTCAACACCGATGACGGCTGGGCGATGGCCAGCCATCTGGCGATCACCTCGCTGATGGCGCTGTTTCCATTCCTGATCTTCGCCACGACGCTGGGCAGCTTCCTTGGCGCCCAGGCCTTTGCCGACACAGCGGTGCACCTGGTCTTTGACACCTGGCCGGACCAGATCGCCAAGCCGATCGCACACGAGGTGCTGAACGTGCTGACCGTCAGGCGCAGCGATCTGTTGACCTATGGTGTGCTGCTTGCCGCCTACTTTGCCTCCAACGGCATCGAGGCGCTGCGCACCTCGCTCAACCGCGCCTATCGGGTCACGGAAACGCGCGGCATCATCTATCGCCGGGTGCAAAGCATCTTTTTCGTGCTGATCGCGACCGCCGGGTTCCTGGCGATAAGCGTGCTGCTGGTGTTCGCGCCCCTGCTGGCGCGGCTGGCGGAAGCCCATTTCGAATGGATCAAACCCTATACGGGCACGATCACGCTGTGGCGGTACGTCATCGCCTCAACCGTCATCATCGGCGGACTGTTTGCCGTCCATTACTGGCTGCCGGCCGGCAAGCGCCGTTTCGTCTCGCTGATTCCGGGCATCATCTTCACACTGGCCGCATGGCTTATCGGCTCGACCATGTTCGCCACCTATCTCGACCATTTCTCGTCCTATGTGACGACCTATGCCGGTCTCGCCTCGATCATGATCGCGGTGGTCTTCCTCTACATCGTCTCGGCGATCTTCATCCTCGGCGGCGAGCTCAACGCCGCGATCAGCCGTTATCTAGAGGCGCGTGCCCGGGTCGGCTGAAGTTTGCCTGTTCGGGCGGTTGCCAGGCCCACGCCGAAAGTGGTGATGGCCATGCCGACGATCTGCAGCGCGTTGAGCTGCTCGTTGAACAAGGCCCAGGCGATGACGGCCGTCACCGCCGGCACCAGGTAGAACAACGAGGCCACTTTCGACATCTCGCCGTCGCGGATCATCACCATCAGGAGAAAGATGGCGCCGAGCGACAGCACCAGCAGCAGCCAGGCCATGGCGAAGACCAATTCGCCATTGATGACGACGGTTTGGGTTTCGAAGGCAAGCGAAGCCAGGATCATCAGCGAAGCGCCGCCGACATATTGCCACATGGTGGCCGCCACGAGGTCGCCTCCGGACGCAAAACGCTTTTGCCAGATCGTGCCGGCGCTCATGCCGAGCACCGAGACCAGCGAGGCGGCCAGCGTCGCCGCCGTCACGCCGCCACCGAGCGCCCCGAGTTTCGGCCACAGCACGATGACGATGCCGACCAGCCCGATAGCGAGGCCAAGCCAGTGGCGCGGCAGGATGGCCTCGCCCAGAACCTTGCCGGCAAGCACTGCGGTGATCAGCGGCTGCAGGCCGACGATCAGGGCCGAAAAGCCGGCCGGCATGCCTCGATGGATGGCCCAGAAGACGGCGCCGAGATAGATGCCATGCATCAGCACGCCGGCGCCGGTGGCATGCAGCGCCTCCTCGCGGGTGGCTCGTTTCGAGCCCAGCACCAGCATCAGCACGGCCAGCAGGATGGCGGCGAGCACAAAACGCGCGGCGAGGAAGGTGAACGGCTCCGCCCATGGCATGGCGTAACGCGCGCCGATGAAGCCGGTCGCCCACAGGACAACGAAGGTGGCGGGGATGAACCGCTTGATGCTGGACATTTTCCGGGATCGCCGCGCTGGTGAGAATTGACCGTGAGGATGCTCTAGTCCTGTTCAACCCCGCGCGCAAAACGAAACGATTGATCCATGCGTCAAGGAGGTTGAACGGGTGGCGTGTCCGGAGAGCGTTTCTCCTGTCAGAGCCCAATCATCCTTCTGACTTCCTCCGGCGAGGCGCCTGCGTCGCGCAAGGCGGCAAGGCCCGTATCCCTGAAGCTCTTCGACAGTTTTCGCCCATCCGGCCCGAGGATCAGCCGATGATGGAAATAGGCGGGTGGCTGCAATCCCAGAATCTCCTGCAGCAGGCGTTGCACCCCGGTCGCGGAAAACAGGTCCTGTCCGCGCACGACATGGCTGACGCCTTGCAGGGCATCGTCGATGACTACGGCGAGGTGGTAGCTGGTCGGGATGTCGCGGCGCGCCACGATAACGTCGCCCCAATCCTGGGGACGCGCCTCGACGGAGCGCGTCGTGGACAGCGTCCCGTCGCTGAATTCGGCCCATGCCAGGTCCCTGCCGGCACGCGCCATGGCGGCGCCGACGTCCAGCCGCCAGGCGAAGGGCGCATTCTCGGCAATCCGCCGCTTGCGTTCCTTCATCGAAAGCGCCTTGTCGGCCGGGGGATAGAGCGGCACACCGTCGGGATCGCGCGGCCAGTCGCGCCCGCGCTTTTCGCCGTCGGCGATGAAGGCGCGTATCTCGCCGCGGCTCATGAAGGCGGGATAGACGAGTTCCTCGCGGATCAGGCGCTCGAGCACCGTTCCATATTCTGCAAAATGCTCGGACTGGCGGCGCACGGGCTTTTCCCAGTCGAGGCCCAGCCATTTCAGATCGGCGATCATGCCCGCCTCGAACTCCGGCGTGCAGCGCGTGGTGTCGATGTCCTCGATGCGCAGCAGCAAGCGGCCGCCGCTGATATTTGCGAGCTTCTGGTTGAGCAGCGCCGAATAGGCGTGGCCCAGATGCAGTTCGCCGTTGGGGCTGGGCGCGAAGCGGAATGTCAGGAGCGTCATGTCTCAGGCGGCAATCGGGTTGTGCTGTGGTTTTGGCGGTTGCTACCTTGCTGCACATCTTCGGACAAGGATACCATGCAGCGCATCGCGACACTGGACGACGTTGAGCGGGGGCTGGACGCGCTTTGCCTCATCGACCCGCGCCTGGAAAAAGTGCGCGGCATGGCCGGCGAGGTGCCGCTCAGGCTTTCGGAGCCGGGCTTCAGGAGCCTGGCCTCGATCATCGTCTCGCAGCAGGTGTCACGGGCGAGCGCCGATGCGATCTTCGGCCGGCTGACGAAACTCGTCGATCCGCTGACGCCGCAGGCGATCCTTGCCGCCGGCGAGGACATGTTTCGCGAGGCCGGCCTGTCGCGGCCCAAGCAGCGCGGCCTGATCGCGGTTGCGCAGGCCGTGGCCGATGGGCTCGACCTGCATCACCTCTGTTCGCTCGATGCCGTGGAGGCGATCGCCAGGATGACGGCGGTGTCCGGAATCGGTCCCTGGACGGCGGAAGTGTATCTATTGTTTGCCGCCGGGCATCCCGACATTTTCCCGGCGCGCGACGTCGCCCTGCAGAGCGCTGTCGGCCATGCCCTCGGCATCGACCCGCGTCCAGCGGAGAAAACACTGATCGCGCTGGCCGAATCATGGAGCCCGTGGCGAGGTGTCGCATCGCGGCTTTTCTGGTCCTATTATCGCGAAACCAGGGGCCGGGACGCCGCGCCGCCGGCCTGAATCCGCAAGAAAGCCTAAAAATCATGTGTTTTTGGCGCTTCGTGCCAGCGACAATCCGCTTCACATCCCTGTCATGTCGGGCTTACAGTATCCACGCCGAACGGTTCTAGAACTAGGAGGTCAACAAGGTGACGGTTGCCGTATCTCCGGATGGGCTTCCAGCGCTGGTGCTGAATGCGGATTACCGTCCGCTCAGCTATTACCCCTTGTCGCTCTGGTCCTGGCAGGACGCCATCAAGGCGGTGTTCCTCGACAGGGTGAACATCGTGGCCGAATACGAGCACGCCGTATCCTCGCCGACCTTCTCGATGAAGCTGCCGAGCGTGGTTAGCCTGAAGGCCTATGTGAAGCCGTCCAGGCATCCGGCCTTCACCCGTTTCAACGTCTTCCTGCGCGACCGTTTCCAGTGCCAGTATTGCGGTACCCCCGAGGACCTGACCTTCGACCATGTCATCCCGCGTCACCGTGGCGGCGCCACGACATGGGAGAATGTCGTCGCCGCCTGTTCGCCCTGCAATCTGAGGAAGGGCGGCATGATGCCGGCTCACGCCAAGATGTGGCCGTTGCAGAAGCCGTTTCAGCCGACGGTGCATGATCTGCACAATAACGGCCGCCTGTTCCCGCCCAACCATCTGCATGAAAGCTGGATGGATTATCTCTACTGGGATGTCGAACTGGAGCCTTGAGTTCGTTCGAAGAATTCGGGAGGTTGGCCGTCTGGAGCAAATTGTCTGCGCTTCCGGGGCTCACGAAGTTGATGGCCGCTCCGCTCCGGTTCTCGAAAATCACTTTATCCGACCCAGCCTGCCGAATTCTTTGAAGGATCTCAAGTCGGCGCGTTCGCTACATCAGTCACGGGCCAGCGCGCCACGGAAGGCGACGGCGGCGAGGATCAGGCTGGCGATGGCGTTCCAACCGGCCAGCGACAGGCCGAGAATGCGCAAGGCGGCCTTGTCGCAGGAGGGCGGCACGAATTTGTCGAGCGCGTCGAGGACGCCCTTGCCACCGGTGTCGACCGGTCCGGCGCCCGCCGTGCAATCGGCAGGACCCTGCCACCAGGCCCATTCGACGCCGGAGTGATAGACGCCGAGATAGAGCCCGTACAGCATCAGGAGGCCGCCAATGGCCAACAGGCCGCGCGTCAGCCATGCGGGTGCGCGCAGCATCGACGCTATCGCCACCAGCACCATCAACGGCACGCCGATGTAATACGGCGTGCGCTGTTCCAGGCAGAGGTGGCAGGGGATGTAGCCGCCAATGTGCTGGAAGCCGAGCGCCGAGCCAACGGTCGCGGCCATCGCGACGGCGAGAAACAGGGCCGCGCGTGTCCGCTGGTGGCCGGTATCGGCATTCATGGTCGCTGTCATGGCGTCTTTCGTCCGTTGTGTTCGCCGTCCGCAAAGTCTGCTCGCCGCGCTGCCAAAACCGTTGCGCGGTTTTAAGCATCAAACCTCAGAGGGCGTATTTGATCAGGATATAGAGCAAAATCAGGGCGACCGCGGCGGCGCCGACGATCAGGCCCAGGCGCTTTTCGATGAATTCGCGGATTGGCTCGCCATAGCGGCGCAAAAGCCACGCCAGCAGCAGGAAGCGGGCGCCGCGCGCGATGATGGCCGAGACGATGAAGACAACAAGGTTGATGTGGAGCGCGCCGGCCAGAATAGTGACCACCTTGATCGGCGGCAGGTGCGCAACGCCGGATGTGACGAGCAGCACCAGCATTAGCCCGGTGCCGGAAGACTGCCACTTCTCGAACGTGGCAAGGCCGCCGAAGTGCTCCAGGATCGGCCGTGCTATTGTGTCGTAGGCATAGTAGCCGATCAGCCAGCCGGCGATGCCGCCCAGCACGGACGCAACGGTGGCGGTCAGCGCGTAGCGATAGGCGCGTTCGGGGCGCGCCAGCGCCATGGGCAGGAACAGAACGTCTGCCGGTATGAAGAACACCGAGCTCTCGACGAAAGCGATGAAGGCCAGCCACCATTCGGCGGATTTGCGCGCCGCCAGCGACAGGGTCCAGTCATACAGTCCGCGAAGCATCGGCTCTCCTATGGAACGGCCCGTCTGTCTAGAAAGGTTTTTCGCGCTGCACAATGGCTGCGGTCTTACAAATTGGAAAGGTGCCGTCTGGTCGCGGCAGAGGCTGGTTTGGAAATTGGCCTGTTGACGAACAGGCCTCCGACCGTATAGTCCGCGCCCATCCAGGCCGCGCGGCCTGAGCCCCTATGGCGGAATTGGTAGACGCGCTCGACTCAAAATCGAGTTCCGCAAGGAGTGCTGGTTCGATCCCGGCTAGGGGCACCATCCTTCAAAATCAGAGCAAAGCTTAGCCATGTTGGGGCAGCTATCGCGGGAGGCGCTCAGGCCATGCTTGCCGTCGCCACTTAGCCACGGAACGAGAAGGCGGCATAGAAGAAGCTCGACATCCGAGAACCCGGCCTCGCAAAGCAGATCCTCTTCGGCGCCGGAAAGCAGCGGCAAAACGGCCGGCCATTTCTGCCCAGGCCGCGGCCTTTCCCCGATCGACGCCGGCGCGGTCGGCGAAGGCGGACGAACGCGCCAACCAGCGCTTCGCCGTTCCGTTCGGCACGCTGTGATGGGCGACAACAAGGCGCGCGCCGGTTTCAGCCGCTCGCTTCTGTCGAGAAAGTGCAGCGTAAGCAGACATGTCGCGCCTGCTGCACTTTTCATCAGGCGCGTGTATAACACACACATTGCTGAGTGAGAGCGCAGGTCGATCCTTGCAAAGTGCGACACTTGCTGTTGGTTATGGTCTAATCCTTCATCGTATCGACGAGCATTCGCATCAAGCGGACTAGATCGTCGAAGTCCTTGCGGTCCCAGTCGGCGAATTTGGCAACGGCTATTTGCTCCCGCGCCGCATCCAGCGCGTCCGTCGCCGCTTTTCCCTGCGGTGTGACAACGGCCTCGCGAACTCTCTTGTCAGCGGCGCTCAAGCGCCGCGTGACCAGTCCCAGCTCCTCCAGTCGTGACACCTGTCGACTGACGGTCGTGTAATCGCGACCGACGCGGCCAGCCAGATCGACAACGCCGATCGGGCCAAGTCTCTCGACAAGAACGAGCAGCGGGAAGAGGGCACGCTCGAGCGTGAGGCCCGCCTTGGTGAGCAATTCCACATCCCGCTCGGGTCGGTTCATGATGGTGACGATGTCAATCAGCGAGCGATGCAGCTCGGGCAACAACACTTTAATATGTGCGTTATGCACTTTCTTTATTGACACCGGCTTGGCTCCCTTTAATATGTGCATTATGCACATTGGAGCCGAAAATGGAAGAGCGAGCTGAAATTGACGTCCTGATCTGCGGCGCGGGAGCAGCCGGGCTGACGCTTGCAATCGACTTGGCGAGGCGAGGCGTGTTGTTCCGCATCGTTGAGCAGATGGAACGTCCCTTCGCCGGCTCGCGCGGCAAGGGCTTGCAGCCACGCACGCAGGAGGTGTTCGAGGATCTGGGCATAATCGACCGCATCATGGCAGCCGGCGGTGTCTATCCGCCGATGAGGGAGTATCGCAACGACGGCGGCTATGACGAAAAGGCAGTTTTCGAAGCGCCCGAACCCTCGCCCGACGTCCCCTATTTCATCGCGCTCATGATCCCGCAGTTCCTTACAGAGGGCGTGATGCGCGAGCGCCTCGCGGAGCTGGGCCATCGTGTCGAGTTCGGCACCGCATTGATCGACTTCGAGCAGGACGATGATGGCGTCGGCGCCCGCCTCAAGTCGTCTGGCGGCGAGGAGCGGGTCCATACGCGCTATCTGGTTGGTGCTGACGGTGGCCGCAGCTCGATCCGCAGTGCGCTCGGCATCGACTTTCCCGGTAAGACGCTGGGTGTCCGTGCTATCGTGGCGGATGCCCATCTGAGCGGACTCGACCGCGCTGCCTGGCACCAGTTCAATGACGGCGACATGGAGCGGCTCGTCATGATCTGCCCGCTCGCCGGCACGGACCTGTTCCAGGTGCAGGCGCCGATCCCGCTGGACGGCGAGCCTGACCTTTCCGCGGATGGATTGACGCGGATGATCGCCGAGCGGACTGGCCGTAGCGACATCGATGTTCAGTCGGTGGCCTGGGCATCCGCCTACGCGATGAACGCGCGTCTGGCTGACCGCTACCGGGTCGGACGGGTTTTGCTAGCCGGCGACGCCGCGCATATCCATCCGCCAACGGGCGGACAGGGCCTCAACACCAGCGTTCAGGACGCCTACAATCTCGGTTGGAAATTGGCCGCAGTCTTGGCCGGCGCCCCCGCAACGCTGCTAGACACCTATGAGGAGGAGCGACGCGCCGTTGCGGCGGATGTCCTGGGGCTTTCGACCCAGTTGCTCGACCGTCAGCGCGAACAAGGCGGCATGCGGCGCGGCCGCGACACACATCAGCTCGACATCGGCTATCCCCACTCATCACTTTCTCACGACGGAGGTGGTCGGACGATTGGCCCGCGGGCCGGTGAGCGCATGCCGGACGCGACCCTAACTGGCGCCGCTGGACAGCCCCGCCGTCTGTTCGACGTGATGACCGGCACGCACTGGACCCTGCTTCTATCGAGCCCTGACTACTGGCCGATCGTGGCTGCGCGCGCGGGCCTGCGAGTGGTCACGGTGGGCGAAGGCGCGGAACTGCGCGACCCCTCCAATCAGCTCAGCTTGGCCGAGGGCGGCTGCCTGCTCATCCGGCCGGACGGCTATGTTGGCGCCACTTTCGATGCCGCGAGTTCCACCCTGGTCGGTGACTATCTGGCGAAGGTACTTCCTTCCGAGAACGCCTGCTCTCAGTCAAACGGGAGGGTCGGCGTTGCACCAACATGACGGACTTGCGAGATCAGGACGGCCTGCGGAGGCCGTCCCCGGACACGACAGCCGCTGGAACGCATGTCGGCCGTTCGACTGTCCTAGGCCCGCCATGCCAGAGGACATTTCTGAATGGGGTTGCAAGGCCTACCAGTAGCGCGACCCACCGGGCAGGTTGTCGCCAATCTACGGTTTTGCATCACCCACCCCGCGCAGGTCTAGCGCCGTCTGAGCAAACTCTTCATCCGGTTGCGCAGCAGGCGCGCCATGTTGCGGGTTTCGCGGTAGAGATGCAGCTGCGAGGCGGCCTGGCGGGCGAGGCGGTCGGCGTCCCTTGTCAACCCGATCACCAATGTGCCGACCGGCTTGCGCTCGCTCCACAGCCGGCTCATCACCGGGTGGTCGGGCACGGCGCAGGAATCGGTCATCATGATGTTGGGATCGTCGAGATGCTGCCTGGTGACCTCGATCATCAGCAGCGTGCCCGGCGAACAGGCGGCCAGCGTCTCGTCATAGGCCGTCTTCCAGGTGTAGGCGACGCCAGCCTCGACGAAGACGATCAGGCAAGCGATGGTGCGGCCGTCGAGCGTCAGCGAATGGATGCGGCACATGTCCTGTTCGGCGAGCCGGTGCACCGCCTCGCGGGCGAAGGCGGCGCGGAAGCGGTCGATCGCCATGGCGGTGCGCTCGCGGCCTTTCCAGCCGGACGCCTCCAGCGTCAGGAAGTGCTCGATGGCGTGGCGGATTTCCTCGGGGCCGCGTGCCACGACATGTTCGAGCTTGCCGAGATCGCCGAGGCGCCGCTTCAGGCGGCGGAATTCGCGATAGTGGTGCGCGCGCAGCGAAGCCTTGAGATAATCGTCGCCGTCGAGTTCGCTCTCCAGCACCGGGCGTGAAGTCTGGCCCGTGGTGACCAGCGCCAGGCCACGCGTCTCGGCCACGGTGGCGACCAGGCTCGACACCGGACCGTCGAGCCTGATGTCGGGCAGGACCAGAACTTTCGGCAGCTTGAGATGCGGGCGCGACAGCATCGAGAAGAAGTCCTCGACCACGCCGACCGGATCGTCGCGGTCGATCAGCGGCGTGCCGAGCGGGCCGAATGGGCTCGACCAGGTGCGCATGACCGGCACGCCGAGCGGCACCACCGGCCGTTCCACCGAGATCGGCACCAGCAGCCGCAGCCGGTTGCGGTATTCATCGCCGTCGCGGATCACGGCAAGGCGCACCTCGCGATCTTCCAGCCGGGGCATGGCCGGCGCCAGGAAACGCGGGTTGAAGAAGACGTTCGGCTCGATCGTGCGGGCGCAGAGATAGTCCAGTTCCTCGACCAGGTCGAAGCCGGCCGACGCCGGGTAGATGGCGAGTTTGCGCTCGGGCCGGTTGTTGGCGAGGATCTCGATATGAGCGGGATCGGCGTCGCGCGCCAGCCCGGCAAGGCCGGACACCATGGCGCCGGCGGGACCGCCGCTGGTTTCCTCGAGCAGAGGGATGGCGGCCATCAGGCGGCTCCTTTGGCTGGCACGAAGATCGCCATGACGATGCCGAGCTTGCGCCAGACCGTGAAGGACAGTGCGCCGGCCTCGAAGATCATGGCAAAGGCGGTGGCCATGGCTGCGCCCCACAGGCCGAAAAGCGGGATCAGCACCACATTGAGCCCGATGTTGAAGGCCAGTGTCATGGCATAGACGGCGGCGCAGACATTCTGATTGCCGCTCATGGTGAGCAGGCTTTCGCAGGGGCCAACGGCGGCGCGCGCCACGACGCCGAAGACGAGTAGGAACAGAAGCGGATAGCCCGATGTGAATTCGGGGCCGAACAGCACCAGCATCGGTTCGCCCAGCGCCAGCACCAGAAACGCCATCAGCAGCGAGGGCCAGAAGGTCCATGATACCGTCTCGCGGGCGAAGGCGGCAAGCTTTTGCGGCTCGCCATGGGTGAACTGCGCGTAGCGCTGGGCGACGCCGGCCTTGACCGCGAAATAGACGAAATGCACCAGCGCCAGCGTCTTGACCGTGGCGAAATAGACGGCGACGTCATTGGGATCCATATAGGCGCCGACCATCAGCACATCGGCGTTGGTGAGCAGGAAGAAGAAGCTCTCGACCAGGAAGATCGGCAGCGAGACGACGAACCATTGCGCGAAATGCACTTTCATCGGGCCGGCCGGAATTTGCCTTTCCATGCGCTGGGTGACCCCGATGAGCTGGGTCAGCGTGGTGGCGTAGGTAGCGGCGATCGAGGCGAAGATCGCCGTCCGCGCGTCGGCGGCGTAGCCCGCCCAAAGCATCAGCGCCATGAACAGCAGGATCAGCACCGGCCGGATCAGGTAGGTCGGCGACAGCGCGAACAATGCCCATGAATTGGCGCGCGCCAGCCCTTGCAGCAAATCCGACAGCGCGATCATCGGCAGGCAGATGACGCCGAGGATGAACGGTATCACGTAGTAGTTTTCGATCCAGGGCGCGGCCAGCCAGACGCCGAGGGCGCCGAGCCCGGCGATGACCGTCGAGGCGATCAGCACGAACAGGCGGCTCGCAACGACGATGCCGCGCAATTCATCCATCAGGCCGCGCTCGCGGTATTCGGGGATGAAGCGGATGACCGATGTGTGGAAGCCGAGGCAGGCGAGGTTGCCGACGATGACCATCGTCACCCAGACCAGCACGAAGATGCCGTATTCGAAGGAACCCATCCAACGCGCCATCAGCACCTGGCTGATGAAGGCGATGACGGCACTGACGATGCGGATGGAGAAGGCGATGACCGACATGCGGCCGGCCTCGCCGCGTTCGTCGGCGGTGAACAGCACGGCGTCGAGGCGGCCAAGCAAAGGCTCCACGCGCAGCGCCAAACGCTGCGGCAAGAACCGCCCGGCAGTCGTGGCCGCGGAAAAGCGCACCCCGATTTCTCTCCGTTTTCCGCCTCTTTTCAGGCTTTGGTGTAGCGAAGACACCTTAAGAAAGCGTGGGTGGGGAGGGCGTGCGTAATGGCTGAGGGTCGACGAACGGTGAAGGTGCCGCACAGGCGCGGCGCCGTTTGTCGCCCAGTCGGATCTACCGGCGGCGCGCCTCTCCGCGCGTTGCGACATGGTCGATCGCGCAACGGCTGATACCGATGTCCTTCAGCATGAAACCGGGCATGGCCTCCAAGCGACGCCGGCCATGCCGCAGGTGCCATCCGTGTGCAAGCCAAGCGGTAACGGCCATCAGGCGCGAAGGCCGGGTGCGCGGCCTCGCCAGGACGACATCGATTTCGGGCATGATTTCTCCTCGCGATGCGCGCGAAAGGCCTGCCGGGACTGGACCGGCAGGCCGGGTGCCGTCAGTCGGCCTTTTTCATGGCGTCGCACGAGACGTTCGGGTTCATGTCGGCGAAGGCGCCGGTCGGGTTTTGCTTCCAGGCCCAGACATGAAGTTCGTAGAAAGGGCCGAGGCCATAGCGGTTGGGAGCGCTGTTGAAGTTGAACAACTGGCCTCCGAGCGAGGCCGGACCCTTCGCGGTGATGTATTCGACGGCCACCAGCTTCAGCGTGCCATCGGACATCGGCTCGTACATCACGGCCTCCGGCTTGGCGAGGTCGATCGCATCGTCCTTCAGATAGGCGCCATTGACGTAATGAATGCCCATGGCGCCGCCAGTGATGCCACTGGCGCAAGGAATCGGCGCATAGCCCTCGGCGGTGGCCGCCGCGACGTTCACGAAGCGGCTGTTGGCCGCCCGCACCTCGTCGGCAAGCGGATTGTCCTTCCCCGCCGATGCGGCGGTGGAGGCGATCGACGTGATGAACAGCGCGGCAAGGCGCCAGAAATTGACGTTCATTTTGTTCTCCATTGATTGTTGATGATCCGGCAGGCGCCCAGGCCGGCCAGCAAGGCCAGGCCTGGCTGCAGACGCCCGCGGCATTGGATTGGCAGTACGGGACGGGTTCGATCCTCGTCCATCCCGTCTAACCGGACCGCGGTCTCATTGGTGCCACCACCAATATTCCCAGTAGTCCCGCCGCATCTCGTGCTCCGGCAGACCGACGTCCCGTCTCAAATAATCGTCTTGCGGAGGCAGGCGCCCGCGCCGGCCTCGCAATGGCGATAGCAGCGCGGAGACAATCCGCGATGCGAGACCGCGCCGGTGGGGTGCAGGGTCGAACGCCACCCCGGCGGCCGTTTCGGGAGGGAACAACAGGGAAAACCGCCCGCTATCATTGCCCAAGACAATTTCACGCTCATGGCTCCATCCTTGCTCCATTGGATCAGCGATAAAAGTAGGGGTCCAGGACCCTCACCTCCGTGATCTTGTCCACCGGCAGGGAATTCTTCTGCGCCGTGCTGCGGATGGCCTCCGGCGAGGGGGAGTCGTAGATGCAGAAACTCTTGCTCTTGTCGGGCGAGACGAAGGACTGCACCCAGGTGACCCCCTTCTCGGCATTGCGCATGATGATACCGCCAAGCGCCGTTGCGCCGATGTCGTTCATCGGCAGGTTGAGTCCGTCGGGGAATGTCCGTTCGATCAGATAGCGAGGCATGGAATGCTTCCTTTTACGATTGATTCACGCTCGAAATGAGCGCGGTCGGAGAAAAACCATGGCCTTCGAAAGCGCGCATCGGAGCCTTTCCCCATATTTCGCGGGACGATTCCCTATGTTTTCGACGTTCGATCTTGGAGCCACACTGCGGATACCGAAGCGTGGGTATCCTGGGGGATGGGGCAGACGACGATACTCATGGGCCAGTAACGATGCTTCTGGAGCGGCAGGCGCAACTTGATCAGTTGGAGGAACTGCTCGCGGCGGCGGCGCGCGGTCGCGGCCGCGTGGCGGCATTGCTGGGTGAGGCCGGCGCCGGCAAGACGGCACTCGTCGAGGCGTTCGTAAGCGGTGTTGGGCAGCACGTTTCCATATTCCGCAGCGCCTGCGAGGATCTGTCGATCCCCGATCCGCTGGGACCCCTCTACGATCTGGCCCGGGACGCGCAGTGGGCACTGCCCCGGGCGATTGATGACCGGCAAGGCCAGCGGCTGCCCCTGTTTTCAGACGCTCTCGAGGTTTTCGAGGCGAAGTCTCGGCCGGGCCTGCTGGTCATCGAGGACATGCACTGGGCCGACGACGCGACCCTGGATTTCGTCCGTTTCCTGGGCCGGCGCATCGCCAACACGCATATGCTGGTGCTGTTCACGGCACGCACCGACCGCAGCGAAGGGCAGATGCGCGCGCGTCGGGTGCTCGGTGAAATTCCGGCCGCCAACGTCCAGCGTATCGAAGTGCCGCTGCTTAGCGAAGCGGCGGTGTTGTCGCTTGCCGAAGCCGCCAACCGCGACGGCAGCGCAATCTATCGCGCCACCGCGGGCAACGCCTTCTTCGTCACAGAGTTGCTGGCTGCCGAAAGCGAGATGATCCCGCCGGCCAGCGTCCGCGACGCTGTGCTGGCGCGTGCCGAGCGCCTGTCGCCGGGCGGGCGCTCGATGCTCGACGCGGTGTCGGTGTTTCCACGCCGCGCCGATGTCTGGGCGCTGCGCGGCCTCTGTGGTGTCGCCAGCGCGGGCCAACTGGCGGAATGTGTCTCGAATGGCCTGCTCGACGATCTCGGCGATGGCTATGCCTTCCGCCACGAGATCGCCCGTCGCGCCGTCGAGATGGCGCTGACCCCAAGCCATCGGCGCGAATTCAACCAGCGCGCGCTTTCCGCACTGCAGGAAAACGCCGAGGTGGCTACGGCAAGACTTGTCCACCATGCGGTGGAGGCCCAGAATTTGGAAGCGGTGCGCGAGCTTGCCCCGCTTGCGGCGCGCGAGGCTTCCCGCGTCGGCGCGCATCGCGATGCGGCCGGCTATTACGAGGTCGCCCTGCGGCACGCCGACGGCCTGCCCATGGGCGACCGGGCGAGGCTTTACGAAGGCTATGCCTTTGAATGCCATCTGATCGGCCGCATCGATATGGCCATCGAGGCGCAGGGCCAGGCGCGGCGGTTGCAGCAGGCGTTGGGCGACACGCTCAGGGAGGGCGACAGCCTCAGATGCCTGTCGCGCTTCGCCTATCTGGTGGGTGACCGAGAACAGGCGGACCTGTTCGGGGCACAGGCGGTGGAATTGCTGGAACAGGCGCCGGCCAGTCCGGAGCTTGCCATGGCCTATTCCAATCTCTCGCAGCTGGCGATGCTGGCCGAGAAGCTCGACGAGACGCTGCTGCTCGGCTGCAAGGCAGTCGGTTTGGCCGAACGGTTGAACAAGCCGGAGATAGTCTGTCATGCGCTCAACAATCTTGGCTCCGCCGAGCAGTGGCTTGACCTGGCCAAGGGCCGTCTGCACCTCGCCCGCAGCCTTGACATCGCGCTCGGGCAGAATTTCCAGGAGCACGCCGCACGCGGCTTCACCAATTGCGCCTGCGCCGAAATGAACCAGCTCGACCTTGTCCGGGCGCAATCCTTTCTCGACCGGGGCATCGCCTATTGCGTCGAGAATGACCTCGCGACCTGGCGCGACTATATGCGGGGCGTGCAGGCGCAATTGCTTTTGCGACGCGGCCTTTGGGACGATGCGGCCGCGATGGCTCACGACGTCATCGACGATAGTGCGACCACGGCCCTGGTGCGCTACCCATCCTTGGTCGCGCTGGCGAAATTGCGCATAAGACGAGGCGATCCGGCCGCGCCGTTGCTGGACGAAATGAAGCGGTTCCTAGACAAAGGAATGGAGCTGCAGCGGCTGGTCCCCTACACGGCGTCGATGGCCGAACTGGCATGGCTCGGGCAAGGCGACACCGAAGAGGCACTTCGCCTGATCGACCTGGCCGAAAGCCTGTCGCCGACGAGGGCAATGTTCGCCGAGTTGGCCGTCTGGCGGCTGCTCTTGTCACCTGAAAGCAGTCCTGGCGACACGACCGGCATGGCGGAGCCCTATCGCCTGCTGCTCACCGGCGACTGGCGTGGTGCCGCGATGCTGTGGGCCCGGCTGGGCGCTCCGTTCGAACGGGCGCTCGCCCTGTTGTACGGCGACGAGCCGGCGCTGCGCCTGGCCCTGGACATATTCGAGGGGCTCGGTGCCCGGCCGGTGGCCCAGCACGTCCGCGCCGTCATGCGGCAGAATGGCGTCCATAACATTGCCAGGGGACCGCGGCAGAGCACACGCGCCAATCATGCTGGCCTGACGCTCCGCCAAATGGAGGTTCTGCACCTGATCGAGCGCGGTTTCTCCAATAAGAGAATCGCCGAGCACCTAACCATCTCCCCGAAGACCGTCGATCATCATGTCTCAGCGGTGCTGGGCAAGCTGGACGCCGTTTCGCGCGGCGAGGCAACCGCCGCGGCGCGCGATTCCGGGCTGATCTGACAATATGGGAGCCGCCCCCGGATCAGAAGTCCGGGGAACACCGATCCTGCAGGTCTTTACGCGAAAGTCCCGTGGCAGTGCTTGTATTTCTTGCCGGAGCCGCAGGGGCAGGCTTCGTTGCGGCCGACCTTGCCCCAGGTTGCGGGGTTGTTAGGGTCGCGGTCCTCGGGAGCGACGATGGCGGTGCTTTCCTGGCGTACCAGAAGGGCCGTTTCGCCGCCTTCGAAATCATTCTCGCCGGTGGTGCCGTCAATATGCGTGCCGAACATGTCGGGCGCTTCCGGCGGCGGCGCTTCGGCGGCCTGGCGGACCAGTTCGACGCGCATCAGCTGCGCGGTGACGGCCTGGCGCAGATTGCCAAGCATCGCCTGGAAGAGCTCGAACGCCTCGCTCTTGTATTCCTGCAGCGGATCGCGCTGGGCGTAGCCGCGGAAGCCGACGACCGAACGCAGATGGTCGAGATTGACGATGTGCTCGCGCCACAGATGGTCGAGCGTCTGCAGCACCACGGAGCGCTCGACATAGTTCATCACCTCGGGACCGAAACGGTCGGCGCGTTCTTTTGCCGCGGCGTCGGCGGCTTGAGAGATGCGCTCGCGAATGTCGTCCTCGGCGATGCCTTCTTCCTTGACCCAATCCTCGATCGGCAGGTCGAGATTGAGGAATTCGGCGACCTCGGCCTTCAGGCCGGCGACGTCCCACTGTTCGGCATAGGCGTTTTCGGGAATGGCCTTGGCGACGATCTCGTCGATGACGCCCGCGCGCATCTCGCCGATGGTCTCCGAAAGGCCCTCGCCGTCCATCAGCTCGATGCGCTGCTCGAACACCACCTTGCGCTGGTCGTTGGAGACGTCGTCATATTTCAACAGGTTCTTGCGGATGTCGAAGTTGCGCGCCTCGACCTTCTTCTGCGCCTTTTCCAGCGCCTTGTTGATCCAGGGATGGATGATGGCCTCGTCTTCCTTGAGGCCGAGCTTCTGCAGCATGCCGTCCATGCGCTCGGAGCCGAAGATGCGCATCAGATCGTCCTGCAGCGACAGGAAGAATTTCGATCGACCGGGGTCGCCCTGGCGGCCAGAGCGGCCTCTGAGCTGATTGTCGATACGGCGTGACTCGTGGCGCTCGGTGGCGAGCACGTAGAGGCCGCCGGCGGCCAGCGCCTTTTCCTTCAGGCGCTCGACGTCGGCATTGATTTCCTTTTCTCGCGCTTCGCGTTCGGGGCCTTCCGGCATGTCGCCCAGCTCCTCGGCAATGCGCATCTCGGCATTGCCGCCGAGCTTGATGTCGGTGCCGCGGCCGGCCATGTTGGTGGCTATGGTGATGGCGCCGGGCTTGCCCGCCTGGGCGACAATTGCCGCTTCCCGCTCGTGATGGCGGGCGTTGAGAACCTCGAAATCCGTGAAGCCTTCCTTGCGCAGGCGCTCGGCCAACTGCTCGGACTTTTCGATTGAGGTCGTGCCGACCAGTGTCGGCTGACCCTTGGCGCTGGCTTCGCGGATCTCCCTGACGATCGCCTTGTACTTCTCCTCGACCGTCCGGTAGACCTCGTCGTCCTCGTCCTTGCGGATGACCGGCAGGTTGGTCGGGATCTCGGTGACTTCGAGACCGTAGATGTTGCCGAATTCCTCGGCTTCGGTCAGCGCCGTGCCGGTCATGCCGGAAAGCTTCTTGTAGAGGCGGAAGTAGTTCTGGAAGGTGACGGAAGCAAGCGTCTGGTTCTCCGGCTGGATCGCCACGTGTTCCTTGGCTTCAAGCGCCTGGTGCAGGCCTTCCGAATAGCGGCGGCCGGGCATCATGCGGCCGGTGAACTCGTCGATGATGACGATCTCGCCGTTGCGCACGATGTAGTCCTTGTCGCGCTGGAACAGCCGGTGCGCCTTCAGCGCGTTGTTGACGTGGTGGACGATGGCGACGTTCTCGACATCGTAGAGCGACTCGCCCTTGAGCAGGTCGGCATCGCGCAGCATGTTCTCCAGCTTCTCGGTGCCTTCCTCGGTGAAGATCGAGGTCTTCTGCTTCTCGTCGATCTCATAATCCTGCGGCTGCAGCTGGATGATGAAGGTGTCGATGGTGTTGTACATTTCCGAACGGTCCTCGAGCGGACCGGAAATGATCAGCGGCGTGCGCGCTTCGTCGACCAGAATGGAATCGACCTCGTCGACGATCGCGTAATTGTGACCGCGCTGCACCATCTGGGCGCGCTCGTACTTCATGTTGTCGCGCAGATAGTCGAAGCCGAGCTCATTGTTGGTGGCGTAGGTGACGTCGGAGGCGTAGGCGACGCGACGCTCCTCGTCCGACAGGCCGTGGACGATAACGCCGACCGAGAGGCCGAGGAACTTGTAGACGCGGCCCATCCATTCGGAGTCGCGGGTGGCGAGGTAGTCGTTGACGGTAACGACATGGACGCCGTTGCCGGCGAGCGCGTTGAGATAGACCGGCAGCGTCGCGACCAGGGTCTTGCCCTCGCCGGTGCGCATCTCGGCGATGCCGCCATTGTGCAGCACCATGCCGCCGATCAGCTGGACGTCGAAGGGGCGCATGCCAAGCACGCGGCGCGCGGCCTCGCGGGCGGTTGCGAAGGCTGGGATCAGCAGATCGTCGAGGCTGGCGCCGTTGGCGATATCCTGGCGAAATTTTTCCGTGCGGCCGGCAAGCTCGGCATCGGAGAGCGCCCGCATCTCGTTTTCCATGGCGTTGATCGCCTCGACACGGGGGCGGGTCGATTTGACACGACGGTCGTTGGAGGAACCGAAAACCTTACGGGCGAGACCGCCGAGACTGACCATCCAATGGTCCTTTCGATAGAATTCTCAATCTTGAGACAGGCGCCGGGCGGCCCCATCACATCCACGTGAACGCACCGCCTGAATACGGGCAAACACAAAAAGCGCCCGGAAAACGGTTCTGGACGCCAAGTCGATGGACAGATAAGAGGGGGCTCAACTGATGTCAACGCCGCGCTGGCCCTGCCGGTCGCGCCAAATTCCGCCACAATCTGGCTGATCTGGAAGCCACCCTCCCTACAATCCCTGACCGGAGTCATCCTTATGTCCTTGTTGTTCAGCCGTGCGTCGCTTGCCAGCCTTGGCCTGGCCCTCGGCCTGTCGGCTCTTTGCCTGTCGCCTGTCACGGCGCAGGAGACCGCTCCCGCCCCGGCCGCCCCGGCGGACGCGGCCGCCCCGGCCGCGGCGCCGGTCGACCCGAATACGGTGATCGCCACCGTCAACGGCCAGCCCTTGACCGAAGCCGATCTGGTGCTTGCCGAAGGCGAGCTGTCGCAGCAGTTCGCGCAGTTGCCGCCCGAGCAGCGCCGCGCCGCGGCACTTTCGGCGGCCATCGAAATTCGCGTCATGGCAGCCAAGGCGGTCACCGACGGTCTCGACAAGGATCCTGACTTCCAGCGCCGCATGGCTTTCCTGCAGCAGCGCGCCCTGCATGGCGAGATGGTCGAGAAGGGTGTGGTCGACAAGGTCACCGACGCCGAGGTTCGCGCCCGCTACGACCAGGAAATCGCCAACACGCCGCCGGTCAACGAGGTGCATGCCCGTCACATCCTCGTGAAGACGAAGGAAGAGGCCGAGGCGATCATCAAGCAGCTCGACGGCGGCGGTGATTTCCAGAAGCTCGCCAACGAGCACACCAGCGATCCCTCGGGCAAGTCCAATGGCGGCGATCTTGGCTGGTTCGGACCTGGCCAGATGGTGCCGGAGTTCGACAAGGCGGCCTTCGCGCTCGAGGTCGGCAAATACACCAAGGAGCCGGTGCAGACGCAGTTCGGCTGGCATGTCATCAAGCTCGAGGACAAGCGCGCCAAGCAGCCGCCGGCCTTCGACGACGTCAAGGACCAGGCCAAGCAGGCGGTCATCCGCGACAAGTATTTCGCGCTGGTCAAGTCGCTGCGCGCCGGCGCCAAGGTCGAGATCCCCGACGCCAATCTGAAGAAGGCCGTCGACACGCTGGAAAGCGCCAAGTAGGACGCAATCGCGAAGGCGCGGCGAGTGATTGCTCGCCGCGCCTATTTTTTTGCCGTTTTTTAGCGCCTGGGCGTGACGATGCCTCGCGTGACATAGCCAACAGCGGTTCGTATCGTGGCTTCATCGACGTCGAGGCGGTTGGTCAAAAGATGCTTCCAGGCGAAGGACCCGATCAGATCGGCGACCACCTCTGAATCGATATCGTCGGCAATTTCACCCCTTGCCTTGGCGCGGTCCACGATCTGGCTGTTGTGAGTCCGGCGCCCCGTGGCATAGCCGGCGAGCGCCGCGCCGGAGGTCTCGTCCGATTGCGCCTCGGCAATCAGCGACCTGTACACGCTGCCCGAAGGCGTGTCGCGCCAATGCGCGAACAGGTTTTTCAGGAAGCCGACGAGGTCTTCTTCCAAGCTTCCGCTGTCTGGGATGTCGACGCGTTTCTGGCGCTGATAGACTTCGAGCAGCAATGCCGCCTTGCTTGGCCACCAGCGATAGATGGTCGGCTTGCCGGCGCGCGCGCGGCGCGCCACGGCCTCGATCGAGAAGCCGGCATAGCCGCCTTCGACCAGCACTGCCTCGGCCGCCTCCAGAATGGCGTCCGCGCTGTCGGGATTGCGCCGCGCACCGATCGATCTGCGCGCCGTATCCGCCTCCTCGGCCATGCCTTTCGTCCTCGTTTCAATTCGCTGGCAATGATAAGTGATCCCGCCTGCCCAATGTGGAAGATCATAGCGCCACGGACCCCGGCGACGCCAACAGATTTGAAATGCAAGCTTGATCCTGAACGGGTTTGCCCTCCGCGGGAGCGACGAAAACGCGCTTGCACCGGCTCGCCGTATCGGGCAAACCGGCCTTCCCTTGCGATTTTCCCGCCCGAGGTCTGAATGTCCACGACGATTTCCCCGCTTGCGCCGAAGAAATACCCCAAAATGCCAGAAATCGAAGGGGTGCGCATCGCCACCGCCGAAGCAGGGATAAAGTACAAGGGCCGCACCGACCTGCTGGCCATGGTGTTCGATGCAGGCACCGCGGTCGCCGGCGTGTTCACCAGGTCGAAATGTCCCTCGGCGCCGGTTGATTTCTGCCGCCAGAACCTTGGCTCGGGCAAGGCGCGGGTGCTGGTCGTCAATTCCGGCAACGCCAACGCCTTCACCGGGCAGAAGGGCCGCGAATCCACCGCGCTGACAGGCGAAGCGGCGGCGAAGGCCGCGGGCTGCACGGCAGGCGAGGTTTTCCTGGCCTCGACCGGCGTCATCGGCGAACCGCTCGACACGGCCAAGTTCAGCCATCTGCTCGCCGGACTGGTCAGCGACGGCAAGCCGGACCTGTGGACAGAGGCGGCAAAGGCCATCATGACCACGGATACATATCCGAAAGTGGCGACGGCGACGGTCAAGCTCGGCGACGCCGATGTCACCATCAATGGCATTTCCAAAGGCGCCGGCATGATCGCGCCCGACATGGCGACGATGCTGTCCTTCATCGCCACCGACGCGCCGATCGCGGCTCCTGTCCTGCAGGACCTGTTGTCGCGCGGCACGGCCAAGACGTTCAATGCTGTCACCGTGGACAGCGATACCTCGACCAGCGACACGCTGCTGTTGTTTGCCACCGGCAAGGCGGCAAAGCGCGGCGCGCCCGAGATCACCGATCCCAGGGACGCCCGCCTTGGCCAGTTCCGCCGGGCGCTCGGCAAGGTGCTGAAGTCGCTGGCGTTGCAGGTGGTGCGCGACGGCGAGGGCGCCCGCAAGCAGGTCGAGGTCACCGTCACCGGGGCCAAGTCGGCCCGCTCGGCCAAACGCATCGCGCTGTCGATCGCCAATTCGCCGCTGGTCAAGACGGCGGTCGCCGGCGAGGACGCCAATTGGGGCCGCGTCGTCATGGCCGTCGGCAAGGCCGGCGAGCCCGCGGATCGCGACCGGCTGTCGATCTGGTTCGGCGACAACAGGCTGGCGCATGAGGGTGAGCGCGACCCCAGCTATTCGGAAGAAAAGACCTCGGCCTATATGAAGCGCGACGACATCCGCATCCGCGCCGATATCGGCATCGGCCGCGGCAAGGCGACAGTGTGGACCTGCGATCTCACCAAGGAATATGTCGCCATCAATGGCGACTACCGGAGCTGATCGCCTTGGTTTCGCGTCATCCCGCAAGCATGCTCGCGACCGTGCGCCGCTATGAGGCGGCCGGCTTTCGCGCCTGGCCCGCGGCCGCCGTCCACTATGACGGCACCTGGGTGGTGCGCCTAACCGCCGGTCATCCGGCCAAGCGGCTGAACTCGGTCAATCCGCTCGATCCCGGCGACATCCAGCACATCGCCGACCGCATCGGCCGCGCGAGCCGCCGTTTCGACGCGTACGGCCGGCCGCTGACGTTCCGCATGTCGCCATTGTCGGGTCCCGATCTTGCCAGTCATCTCGACAAGGAGGGCTGGAGCCGGTTCGACGAATCGCTGGTCATGCGGCTGCCGCTGGCCGACGCGCAGCTCGACGCCGCCATGGACCAGATCCCGCTCAAGGACATCAGCCGCTTCATCGGCGCATTGCTCAAGGTCAGCGGATCGGACGTGTCGCTGCGGCCGGGCCTGTCGGAGATCATCGGCGCTATCCAGCCTGAAGCCGGGCTGTTCGCACTCGAGGATGGGACGGAGCCGCTGGCGACGCTGATCTGCGTGCATGACGGCGATCTGGCCGGCCTGTTCGAGGTCGCTACCGACAAGGCGGCGCGCAACAAGGGCCACGGCCGCAACCTGATCCTGTCGGCGCTGAAATGGGCGAGGCTGCGCGGCGCACGGGAAGCCTGGCTGCAGGTCGAGGCCGGCAACGCGCCGGCGCTGGCGCTCTACCGCGCGCTCGGCTTCGAGGAAGTCTATCGCTACCACTACCGCCGGCCGCCTGTTCATGGGTGAAATCGGACATGAATGATGTGCAATCCAGCGGCAAGCGCCTGCTTCTGGTCGCCGCTTGCGCGCTGGTCGATGCCGATGGTCGGGTGCTGCTGGCGCAGCGGCCGCAAGGCAAGCAACTCGCCGGCCTGTGGGAGTTTCCCGGCGGCAAGGTCGAGCCGGGCGAGACGCCGGAACAATGCCTTATCCGTGAACTGCAGGAGGAGATCGGTATCGAGACCGAGATCCCATGCCTGGCGCCGCTGACCTTCGCCAGCCATTCCTATGACGACTTCCACTTGCTGATGCCGCTTTTTGTCTGCCGCCGCTTCCGCGGCATCGCCCAGCCGAGGGAAGGGCAGGCGCTGAAATGGGTGCGGCCCAAACAGATGCGCGACTATCCGATGCCGCCGGCCGATGCGCCACTGATCCCCTTCCTGATCGATCTCCTTTGAGGATTTGATTGGACCACCGTCCATATCAGCCAGCGTTAATGGAAGATTTATCTCATCATGAAAAATTGATGCATGGCCGTTTTTCGTGCGGCCGCCGCCATTTCGCTGGGGAGCGATAGAATGAGCCTGGACAGGGATTGGGATTCGATCCGGCCCGAGCGCGGCTTTCGTGTCGCTGATGCGGGCATGGGCGTCCTGCGCCTCACGCTGCTGTTCGGATCGGCCGCCGTGGCGCTGGCGTTGATCGCGACCCCTTTCCTCGACAGCCAGGCGCGTTCGCAAACGGCCCGCGACGGTTTCCCCGGCCTGGACATGACGGCTACCGGTTCGATCAGCCATCGCAGCACCTATACGGTACGCCGCAGCGTGCTGCAGGCCGATCCGGGAGGCGTCTGCATTATCCGTTCCGATGGCAAAAGCAGTGGCGACTGCTGACAAGGCCAGGACATTTCCGACGGTCGGCGACTTCACCGCCTGTTAAGCCTTTGCCGTTAACCTTTCTTAACAGATCCGCGGTAAAAGTTTCGGCAACGGGGATCGAGGTCATGAAAACAGTGCTGGTGCGTTTTCTGGAGGACGAAAACGGCGCCACGGTCGTCGAATACGGTCTGATCATTGCCGTGCTATCGTTGACGATCATCGGCGGTATCGGCCAGGTCTTCAACTCGCTGACCTGGCTGTTCAGCGACAACTCCAGCAGGCTTGCCAACGCCTTTGCGCAATGAGGCTGGTGCCTGCGAATAGGTCAATGCCCATCAGGTCCCTCCAGTATAGTCTTCAGCGAAACCTTGGCTGAACCGGGTTTCAGCGGCTTTTGCTGCGATGCATCGGGCGCCCAGCCGGACATCCAGACCGTCGAGAAGCTTGCCCTGATACGACCGTCGGGGTCGGAAAAGCGTTCGGCGTAGATTTCCGCGGCGCGGGCAAACAGCTGGCGCGTGCCCGGCCGCCGGCTGCGATCGGCCAGCGCGTTGGTTTCGCCCATGGCACGCAGATCCGCCATCAGGGCAAACGGGTTGGCATAGCGCACCGTCACCGTCTCGACGTCGGCGACCGGCAGCGCGAAACCGGCGCGCTGCAGCAACGCACCGGCATCGCGTACGTCGGTGAAGGGGATGACGCGAGGGCTGACGCCGCCGTAGAGCTCTGTCTCGGCGGCAAGCAGGCTTTCGCGCAGTTCCGCAAGCGTGCCGGCGCCTGCGAAAGCGCCGAGGAAAAGTCCGTCCGGCCGCAGCGCGCGACGGACCTGGATCAACATGCCCGGGATGTCGTTCATCGCCTGCAGTGACAAAAGCGATACCACCAGATCAAGACTTTGCGGCTCGAACGGGACGGTCTCCGGCGGTGCAATCAGCCCGGCGGCACCGTTCAGGAAAGCCGCGGCCGTCTCGACACGGGCGAGATCCGCCACCTTGCCGCTCCGCGCAAGGACATCGGCCGCGGCCGATGTCTGGCAAAACAGCACCGCCGCCTTGGCGAACTTTCGCTCGACGGCGCCCAGCCGGTCGGCGAGATCCTCGGCGGCACGGCGCATGAGGAAGTCGGCGCCGTCAACCGGGCGGATGAGCGCGCGCCGCTTGTGCGCCAGCCACAGAGAGGTGTCCATTATAGGCTGCAAGGGATTGATCCTTGTATGTCGGCGCCTTGATGTGATTGGTATTGGTGGCGCCGAGGAACCAATCACGTGGCCGATCCGATGCCCAAGATCAAGTCCGTCGAGATCAGGAAGCTGGCCGGGTCTGCTGCACGGTCGGCTCTGGGCTGGCCGGCGCGCATCCTGTTTCCGCCGGTCTGCGCCGGTTGCCGCCGGCAGGTCTCGCAGCCCGGTGTGTTGTGCGGCGGCTGCTGGCCGAAGCTGCGGCTGCTGGAGCGGCCCTGGTGTCCGGTGATGGGCACGCCGTTCACCCATCACATGGGCGATGGTTTTCTGTCGGCGGAGGCGATCGCGGATCCGCCTCCCTTCGAACGGGCACGGGCCGCGGTCGTCTACTCCGGCGTTGCCCGCCAGATGGTGCAAGGGCTGAAATACCAGGACCGCACGGATCTCGCACCCTGGATGGCGCGCTGGATGGTTCGTGTGGGCGCCGAGCTCATCGCCGACGCGGATGTGGTGGTACCGGTGCCGCTGCATTGGCGCCGTTTTTTCAGGCGGCGGTTCAATCAATCGGCGGAACTGGCGCGCGCGGTTTGCGAGCTCAGCGGGCTGCCTTTCTCGCCCTCCGCCATGCGGCGCGTGAAACTCACCCGCCAGCAGGTCGGACTGGAGCGGCAGGAGCGCGAGGAAAACGTACGCGCCGCCTTTCGCGTGCCGGCAGAGGCCGAGATCGAGATTGCCGGCCGCAGGGTGCTTCTGATCGACGATGTCTACACCACCGGCGCCACCGTGCGTGCCGCCACCAAGGCGCTGAAAAGGGGAGGTGCGGCCGCCGTCGACGTGCTGACCTTTGCCCGTGTGTTGCCGGGGGACTTCCGGGCGGACGAGTCCGTGACTATATAAGTCGGCAACGGAAGCGGAATTCGTCATGGTCGATGTCACGATCTATACGCGCATGATGTGCGGCTACTGCACGGCGGCCAAGCGGTTGCTGGAGCGCAAAGGCGTCGCCTATACCGAGCACGACGCTTCCTTCTCCCCGGAACTGCGCCAGGAGATGATGTTGCGGGCCCACGGGCGCACGACCTTTCCGCAGATTTTCATAGGCGACACACATGTCGGTGGCTGCGACGACCTCCATGATCTGGAGGCAGAAGGCCGACTGGACAAACTGCTCGCCAACGGCTCGTCGATTTGAGGGGTATGACAATGGGTGTTTTCAAGACGGCGGGTGTTTTCAAGGCGGCGGCAGTGCAGATGCGTTCAGGCGAGAGCCCCGAGCGCAATGCGGCCGATATGGAGCGGCTGGTGCGCGAGGCCGCGGGCCAGGGCGCGATCTATATCCAGACGCCGGAGATGACCGGCGCATTGATCCGCGACAAGGAAGCGCGTGCCGCCTCCTTCACCTCGCAGGACAAGGACATCGTTGTCGCAACCGCGCGGAAGCTCGCCAGTGAGCTCGGCATCTTCCTGCACGTTGGCTCGACCGCAATACTGCGCGCCGACGGCAAGCTCGCCAACCGCGCGCTCCTGTTCGGACCCGATGGCGCGACGCTCGCCACCTACGACAAGATCCACATGTTCGACGTCGACCTCGATAACGGCGAAAGCTGGCGCGAATCCGCCGCCTATGAGCCGGGGACCGAAGCCGTCGTTATTCCGATCAACGATGCGAAACTAGGCTTTGCCGTCTGCTACGACCTGCGTTTTCCGCAATTGTTCCGTGCCGAAGCGATGGCCGGCGCCGAGGTGCTGACCGTGCCCGCGGCCTTCACCCGCCAGACCGGCGAAGCGCATTGGCATGTGCTGCTCAGGGCACGCGCCATTGAGAACGGCGCCTATGTCGTCGCCGCCGCGCAAGGCGGCCTGCACGAGGACGGCCGCGAGACCTATGGGCATTCGCTGATCGTCGATCCGTGGGGCCGCATCATCGCCGAAGCCGCGCATGACGAGCCAGCGGTGATTGTCGCGGAGATCGACCCGGCGCAGTCGCTTGCCGCGCGCAAGAAGATCCCCAATCTCAGGAATGCGCGGGATTTCACCATCAATACCGGCGAGGGGCCGCGTCTCAGGGGCGCCGCATCTTGATCCGCTTTTCCCTGATCTGCGAAAACGAGCATGAGTTCGAGGGTTGGTTTCGCAGCAATGACGATTTCGACACGCAGAAGAAGCGCGGTTTTGTCGATTGCCCCAGCTGCGGCTCGCACAAGGTCGAGAAGGCGCTGATGGCCCCGGCCGTTTCCACGGCCCGCAAGCAGGAAACCATAGCGCTTGCCATGGGCGAGGCGCAGAAGCAGGCGCTGGCGCAGCTGAAGGCGATGGCCGAGAAGGTGCGTGAAAACGCCGACTATGTCGGCGACAAGTTCGCCGAGGAAGCGCGCAAGATCCATTTCGGCGAAACCGATGCGCGCGGCATCTATGGCGAGGCGACGCTGGAAGAGGCCAAGAGCCTGGCCGAGGACGGCGTCGAGTTCATGCCGATCCCGGTGTTTCCGGACGACCGGAACTGAGCGATCAGCTCACGCTGCCGATCAATTTTTCCAGCAGGTGCGAAAGCGTTTCCCGTTCGGTCTGTGTCAGGCCGGATAGGATCTGATGCTCGTTCGCCACATGGGCTGCAACGGCCTCGTCGATCAAGGCGAGCCCCTTTTCGGTCAGCCGCACGACGATGCCGCGCCGATCGTTGGGGTGCGGTGCACGCAGGATCAATCCGGCCTTTTCCAACCGGTCGAGCCGGTTGGTCATGGCGCCTGATGTCACCATCGTCGCTTCATAGAGAGCGGTCGGCGTCAGCGCGTAAGGCGAGCCGGAGCGGCGCAGCGTCGCCAATACATCGAACTCTCCCGCCTGCAGTCCGAAACGGGCGAACAGCGGGGCGAGGCGATCGCGTGCTATCAGCGAGGAGACCTCATTCAGACGCCCGATCACGGCCATCGGCGATACATCCAGGTCCGGCCGTTCCCGCTGCCATTGCTCGATGGCTTTCCCAGCGCGGTCCATCTATCTCACCATAGTGTATCTTGACGTTAAGAATCTTTCCATTATCTTATCTCAATATTCAACGCCGGCCAAGAGGCTGTGCCACCCATAGGGTTCCATCATGAAATATCTCTGGGATTCGGCGCTCGGCCTGCTGGTTGTCACCGGCGGCCTGCTGGGCCTGACGCTGCCCTTCGGCAAGCTCGCCACGGCGGCCGGCGTGCCAGCCATGGTCTGGGCCTTTGTCATCTCGCTCGGCGCTGGCGGCGTGCTTTTGGGCGTGCTCCTGGCGCGTGGTCAGCGCATCCGGCTCACCCCGCACAAACTGCGCTATTTCTTCGTCACCGCGGCAGTGTCCTATGCCGTCCCCAATCTCCTGATGTTTTCGGCCATTCCGCATCTGGGCGCCGGCTACACCGGCATCATGTTCACGCTGTCGCCGGTGATCACATTGGTGTTTTCGATCCTGCTCGGCGTCCGGCGCCCCAACCTGCTGGGCGTATCAGGCATCGCCGTCGGCTTCGTCGGCGCCGTCATGGTGGCGGTGACGCGCGGCGAGGCCGGCCAGCCGGCCGATCTGTTCTGGGTGATGATGGGACTGCTGATCCCGGTCAGCCTTGCCGCCGGCAACATCTACCGCACCATCGACTGGCCGGAAGGAACCGGTCCCATCGAACTCGCGGTCGGCAGCCATCTGGCGTCCGCGGCGATGCTGCTCGTCGGCATCCTGACCTTGCTCGGAGGCAAGGCCTTCGTCCAGCTTGGCGCCGTGCCGCTCATCGTCTTGGCGCAGATGGCCTCGGCATCGGCGATGTTTGCTTTCTTCTTCCGGCTGCAGGCGGTTGGCGGTCCGGTCTATCTCAGCCAGATCGGCTATGTCGCGGCAGCGGTCGGGCTGTTTGCCGGCACGATCTTCCTTGGTGAACACTATCAACTGCTGACCTGGGTCGGCGCCGTCATCATCACCGCGGGCGTGTTCATCACCACCAAGGCGCAGAGCCAAAAAGCCTGACGGCTTCGAGGCTCACGTCGCACTGCCGTCAGCGTCACCGCCGGGCTCCGGCCTCGGCTGGCCGAGGATTGGCTGTCAGACCGATTCCTTTTCCGCCAGCACCATGTAGTTGACGTCCATGTCCTTCGACCGCGCCCAGCGGTCGGCAAGCGGATTGTAGGAGACGCCGGTGCGGTCGATGATGGTCAGGCCGGCGCCGCGCAGCGCCTTTTCCAGCTCTTCCGGGCGCACCAGCTTGCCGAATTGGTGGGTGCCGCGCGGCAGCCAGCGCAACACATATTCGGCGCCGATGATGGCGAGGCCGAGCGCCTTGAGCGTGCGGTTGATAGTGGCCACGAACATGATGCCGCCGGGTTTGACCATCTCGCCGCATTTGGCGACGAACAGGTCGATATCGGCGACATGTTCGACCACTTCCATGTTGAGGATGACATCGAATTTTTCACCGGCCTCGGCGAGATCTTCCGCCGTCGTGGCACGATAGTCGACGCTGACATTGCCCTCGGCGGCATGCAGTTTCGCCACTTCGATGTTTGTTTCGGACGCGTCCGCTCCGACCACCTCGGCACCGAGCCGCGCCATCGGCTCGCACAAAAGGCCACCGCCGCAGCCGATGTCGAGGATGCGCAGGCCCTCGAACGGCCGCGCTGCCCGTGGGTCGCGGCCGAAGCGCGCCGCGATCTGGTCGCGGATATAGGAAAGCCGGACCGGATTGAATTTGTGCAGCGGACGAAACTTGCCGTTCGGGTTCCACCATTCGGCGGCAAGGGCGGAAAAGCGTTCCACCTCTCCGGCATCGATCGTCGATCGTCGGGGCTCAGGCATCGGTTGGTCTCCTCGGACGCTACAGCGCCGCGCGTCCTTCGGACGCGCAAAGGACGCTGTAGCACTTTGATTCTGCGCATGATCCTTTCCGAAATCGAAGTCGATTTCGGGGTCATGCGCTAGGAAGTCGGGCGTGAGGCATCGAATGTCAAGGCAACATTTTCCTCTGCTGACAAAGTGGCTGGGCGATCAAAGGCCCGGCTTATTTCGTGTCCAGAACATCCCGCAGCTTGGCCGCCAGCTGCTCGATGGTGAACGGCTTGGCCAGGAAGTGCACGTCATGATCGAGCATGCCGTTGTGGACCACGGCATTCCTGGTGAAGCCGGTGGTGAAGACCACTTTCAGCTCGGGCTGGCGCGCGAGCGCTTCCTCGGCGAGCTTGCGGCCGTTCATCACCGGCATGACGATGTCGGTGAAAAGCAGGGCGATGCCTGGTGTCGCGGCGAGCTTCTGAAGGGCCTCCGGTCCGCTTCCCGCATGGATGACGATGTAGCCGAGTTCGCGCATGACACCCGTCGTGGAGGCCCGCACGCGGGGGTCATCCTCGACGACGAGGATCGTCTCGGTGACCTTGGCGGCGCTCTTGTCGCGCCCGACGGGCGCTGCCGGCTCCTCGGCTCCGAAAAACCGGGGCAGGTAGATCTTGATCGTCGTGCCTTCGCCGGGCTCGGAGTAGATCTTGACGTGGCCGCCCGATTGTTTGACGAAGCCGAACACTTGGCTCAGCCCAAGTCCCGTGCCCTTGTTGACCGGCTTGGTCGTGAAGAAGGGTTCGAAGGCCCTGGCGATGGTCTCGGGCGACATGCCGGCGCCGGTGTCGGTTACCGCGATCATCACATATTGGCCAGGCGTGACTTCGGCGTGCGTCGATGCATAGCCGTCGTCGAGGTGGCTGTTGACAGTCTCGATGGTCAGCTTGCCCTCATTGTCCATGGCGTCGCGGGAATTGACGGCCAGATTGAGGATCGCGTTCTCGATCTGGCTGGGATCGGCGTGGGTTTTCCACAGGCCGCCCGCTAATACTGTCTCGATGCGGATGCCTTCACCCAAGGTGCGGCGCAGAAGATCGGACATGCCGGTCAACAGCCCGTTGATGTCGACAACCTGCGGCGCCAGAGGCTGCAGGCGGGAGAAGGCAAGCAGGCGGGAGGTCAGGTTGGCGGCACGGCTCGCCGCGTCGGTCGCGGCCTCGACGAGTTTTTCGATGTCATGCTCGCCCCGCTTCAGCTTGCGCTGGGCAAGGTTCATGGCGCTGAGGATCACCGCCAGCATGTTGTTGAAGTCGTGGGCGATGCCGCCTGTCAGCTGTCCGACAGCCTCCATCTTCTGCATCTGGCGTATCTGGGATTCGGCGTTTTCACGCGTCTGGATCTCGTTGCCGAGTTCGATGTTCTTGCGCATCAGCTCTTGCTGGGCGACGACCACCTCGTGGAAGCGGCGACGGGATTGACGTATGGTGTAGGCGGCCAGCAGGAAAATCGCCAGCAACGCGGCCAATGAGCCGATCCGCAGCCAGGCCTCGACCCGGTCGGTACGCTCGTCGCGCGCGGCCACCGCGGCGGCGCCGATGCGTCGGATTGTGTCCATGCTGGCCCGCATCTCGTCCATGGCGGCCTTGCCCTGGCCACTGCGGACCAGTTGCAGGGCCTTTGCCGCATCGCCTCGCTCGTAGAGAGCTATGGTTTCGGCCAGGTCGGCCTGCTGTCGAGAAAGCGCGTCCTTGATGTGGCCGATCTGCTGGGCGATCTGGTCGTCGGGAGCGGTCGCGCTGTCGACCCGCGCCAATTGCCCCGGAATTGCCTCGACGGCCTTCCGGTAAGGCTCCAGATAGGATTTTTCACCGGTCAGCAGGTAGCCGCGCTGACCACTCTGGGCCTCCTGCGCCAATGAAAGCAGCCCGGAAAGCTGCTCCTGGTACTCGATTGTCTCACGTGCGGCGGCACGACTGGCCCTTTGGCTCTCGACGAGCACTGCACGGGTGCCGACGATCAGTGCCAGCACCGCAAAGCCCGCGACAAGCGGGAGCGATTGCAATCGCATGGCGCGCCGAAGCCGAGCAATCATCCGTTATGCCGAACCAAAAGCAATTTCCCGCAGGCAGCATTTGGTAAGCGGCGCCGGCCCGGAAGGCAATATGTCGTGCTGTTACGCAATCCGCCGTCAGCCTTGCGAAACCTTCCTCATTTGGCTATGGAGGCCGCGCATTCAGTGGCCGGCGGCAGCCGGACGCTGTTCTTCCATTTTCGGCCGCGGGCCGGCTCCAGTCAAAGGCATTTCGCTTCCATGGCGCGTATCGTGATGAAATTCGGCGGGACCTCCGTCGCCGACATCGCTCGCATCCGCAACGTGGCACGTCACGTCAAACGCGAGGTCGACGCCGGTCACGAAGTGGCTGTGGTGGTTTCGGCGATGGCCGGCAAGACCAACGAGCTGGTCGGCTGGACCCGCGAGGCCTCACCGATGCACGATGCACGCGAATATGACGCGGTCGTCGCTTCCGGCGAACAGGTCACGGCTGGCCTTCTCGCCATCACCCTGCAGAACATGGGCGTGCATGCGCGCTCCTGGCAGGGCTGGCAGATTCCGATCAAGACCGACAACGCGCATGGCGCGGCGCGCATCCTCGACATCGACGGCGCCTTCCTGGTCAAGCGCTTCGGCGAAGGCCAGGTGGCTGTCATCGCCGGTTTCCAGGGCATCGGGCCGGACAACCGCATCGCGACACTCGGACGTGGCGGCTCCGATACCAGCGCCGTGGCGATCGCCGCCGCGGTCAAGGCCGACCGCTGCGACATCTACACCGACGTCGATGGGGTCTACACCACCGACCCGCGCATCGAGCCCAAAGCGCGGCGGCTGGCCAAGATATCGTTCGAGGAAATGCTTGAAATGGCCTCGCTCGGCGCCAAGGTTCTGCAGGTGCGTTCGGTCGAGCTTGCCATGGTGCACAGGGTGCGTACCTTCGTGCGGTCGTCCTTCGACGATCCCGATGCGCCCGGAATGGGGGATTTGCTCAATCCTCCGGGAACGCTCATTTGCGACGAGGAAGAGATCGTGGAACAGCAGGTCGTCACCGGAATTGCCTATGCCAAGGACGAGGCCCAGATTTCGCTGCGCCGCGTCGGCGACCGGCCGGGCGTCGCCGCCGGCATTTTCGGACCGCTGGCCGAGGCCAACATCAATGTCGACATGATCGTCCAGAACATTTCCGAGGACGGCAAGCTGACCGACATGACCTTCACCGTGCCGTCGGGCGATGTGGACAAGGCGCTGGCCGTGCTCGATCGGCTGAAAGCCGAGATCGGCTACGATGTCGTGCAGTCGGAAGCCGGCATGTCGAAGGTCTCGGTCATCGGCATCGGCATGCGGAGCCATGCCGGCGTCGCCGCCACCGCCTTCAAGGCGCTGGCCGACAAGGCGATCAACATCCGCGCCATCACCACCTCCGAGATCAAGATTTCGATACTGATCGACGGTCCCTATACGGAACTTGCGGTTCGCACTTTGCATTCCGTCTACGGTCTGGATAAGCAGTAGCAGGACTGAATCAGCTGTTGCGCACTTGCCGGGCGCGGCGGAAACTGCCCCGGCAAGAAGTCTATTGGAGAAGAAGCCGCGATGCGTGACACGGCCGTTGGCCCGCGCGTTTTGCTGAAACGGCTCCGCGAGCTCATGCAGGAGCCGCTGGAGCCGCAGGAGCGGCTCGACCGGATTGTGCGCGACATCGCCTCCAACATGGTCGCGGAAGTCTGCTCGCTCTACGTGCTGCGCGCCGATTCGGTGCTGGAGCTCTACGCCACCGAAGGTCTGAACCCGAACGCCGTCCATCTGGCGCAGCTGCGGCTAGGGCAAGGCCTGGTCGGCACCATTGCCGCGAGTGCCAGGCCGCTCAACCTGTCCAACGCGCAAGAACACCCGGCCTTCGCCTACCTGCCGGAGACCGGGGAGGAGATCTACAATTCCTTCCTCGGCGTGCCGGTGCTCAGGGCAGGGCGCACGCTGGGCGTCCTGGTCGTCCAGAACAAGACCATGCGCCACTACCGCGACGACGAGGTCGAGGCGCTGGAAACCACGGCCATGGTCATCGCAGAGATGATCGCCACCGGCGATCTGGCGCGGCTGACCCGGCCAGGCCTCGAACTCGACCTGCGCCGGCCTGTCAGCTTCACCGGCCTGTCCTTCAACGATGGCGTCGGGCTCGGTCACGTCGTGCTGCACGAGCCGCGTATCGTCGTCACCAATTTGTTCAACGAGGACAGCGAGGAGGAGGTCCGGCGGCTCGAAGCCTCGCTTGGTTCTCTGCGGCTTTCCATCGACGACATGCTGGAGCGCCGCGATGTCGCCTTCGAGGGCGAGCACCGCCAGGTGCTGGAAGCCTACCGCATGTTCGCCAACGACCGGGGCTGGGTACGGCGCCTGGAAGAGGCGATCCGTAACGGCCTGACTGCCGAGGCGGCGGTCGAAAAAGTTCAGAGCGACATGCGCGCCCGCATGCTGCACATGACCGATCCCTATCTGCGCGAGCGGATGAGCGATTTCGACGATCTCGCCAACCGGCTGTTGCGCCAGCTGATGGGACGTGGACCCGAGGATGTCGCGGCCTCGCTGCCCAAGGACGCCATCATCGTCGCCCGCTCGATGGGCGCTGCCGAACTGCTCGACTATCCTCGCGACAAGCTGCGCGGGCTGGTGCTGGAGGATGGCGCGGCGACCAGCCATGTCGTCATCGTCGCGCGCGCCATGGGCATTCCCGTCGCCGGCCAGATGAAAGGCGCCGTTTCCATGGCGGAAAACGGCGATGCCATCATCGTCGACGGCGAGGAAGGCGCGATCCATCTGCGGCCGCAATCCGATCTTGAAGCCGCCTATGCCGAGAAGGTGCGGTTCCGGGCGCGACGGCAGGAGGTCTACCGCGAACTGCGCAAGAAGCCGTCGACGACCCGGGACGGGGTCCAGGTCGACCTGCTGATGAATGCCGGGCTTGCCGTCGACCTGCCGCAACTTGCCGAAGCGGGCGCCGCCGGCATTGGCCTGTTCCGCACGGAACTGCAGTTCATGGTCGCGTCGACCTTTCCGCGCGCCGAAGCCCAGGAAAAACTCTACCGCGACGTGCTCGAGGCAGCGCGCGGCAAGCCGGTCACCTTCCGCACCATCGACATTGGTGGCGACAAGGTGCTGCCTTATTTCAAGGGCGCGATCCAGGAAGAGAATCCGGCGCTCGGCTGGCGGGCGATCCGCCTGACGCTAGATCGGCCGGGCTTGCTGCGCACCCAGATCCGCGCCTTGCTCAAGGCCAGCGGCGGGCGCGAGCTCAAGCTGATGCTGCCGATGGTGACCGAGCTCGGCGAAATCGCCCAGGCGCGCGAAATCATCGACCGCGAGGTGCGGCATCTCTCACGCTTCGCCCATCATCTGCCGACCAGTCTCAAGCTGGGCGCCATGCTGGAAGTGCCGTCGCTTCTGTTCCAGCTCGACGAACTGATGAAGGCGGTCGACTTCGTCTCGGTCGGATCGAACGACCTGTTCCAGTTCGTCATGGCGGTCGACCGCGGCAACACGCAACTGGCCAACCGCTTCGATACGTTGTCGGCGCCATTCCTGCGCGTGCTCAAGCAGATCGCCGACGCCGGCGCCCGCAATCATACGCCGGTCACCCTGTGCGGTGAACTCGCCGGCAAGCCGATCTCGGCGATGGCGCTGATCGGCCTCGGTTTCCGCTCGATCTCGATGTCGCCGGCCTCGATCGGTCCGGTCAAGGCCATGCTGACGGAGCTGCCGCTGGAGGAGCTGAAGGCTTTCTTCGACGACAATCTGATGGCGCCGGCGCAAGGGCTGCCGATGCGGGCATTGCTGCAGGCCTTCGCCGACGACCGCTCGATCCCGTTGTAGCACCCTCATCATGGTCAATTTGCCCCGCGATCGTATGGATCAAGTCGTCAAGCGTTTCGAGATGCTCGAAGCGCAGATGTCGGCCGGGCCGGCGCCGGATGCCTATGTGAGGATGGCATCGGAATATGCCGAGTTGCAGGAGATGGTGGCCAAGGTCAGGGAATTGCGCTCTGCCGAGCACGAGCAGGCCGACCTCGAAGCGATGCTCGCCGACAAGGGCACCGACGCTGAGATGCGAGCGCTTGCCGAAGCAGATTTGCCCGGCGTCGAGGAGCGCATCGAGACGCTGCAGAAAGACATCCAGATCCTGCTCCTGCCCAGGGATGCCGCCGACGACAAGAACGCCATTCTTGAAATCCGCGCCGGCACCGGCGGCGATGAGGCGGCACTCTTCGCCGGCGATCTATTTCGCATGTATGAGCGCTATGCCGCCGAACGCGGCTGGCGGTTCGAAACGGTATCGGCCAGCGACGGCGATGCCGGCGGCTTCAAGGAAATCATCGCCACGATCTCCGGTAAAGGTGTGTTCGCCCATCTGAAATTCGAATCCGGGGTGCATCGCGTCCAGCGCGTGCCGGCCACCGAGGCCAGCGGGCGCATCCACACGTCAGCCGCCACAGTCGCCGTGCTGCCGGAAGCCGAAGAGGTCGACATCGATATCAGGGCCGAGGACATCCGCATCGACACGATGCGTGCCTCCGGCTCCGGCGGCCAGCACGTCAACACCACCGATTCCGCGGTCCGCATCACCCATCTGCCGACCGGCATCATGGTGGTGCAGGCGGAGAAGTCGCAGCACCAGAACCGGGCCAAGGCCATGCAGATCCTGCGCGCCCGGCTCTATGACATGGAGCGCAGCAAGGCGGATGAGGAGCGTTCCGAGTCGCGCAAGTCGCAGGTCGGTTCCGGCGACCGCTCCGAGCGTATCCGCACCTACAATTTTCCGCAGGGCCGGGTCACTGATCATCGCATCAACCTGACGCTCTACAAACTCGACCGGGTGATGATGGGTGAACTCGACGAAATCGTCGACGCGCTGATCGCCGATCATCAGTCGAAGCTGCTGGCCGATATCGGCATCGATGGCTGACCATCCGCCCGCGGCGCTGGGGTCGCTGCTGCGGGAAGCGCGGACCCGGCTTGCCGCAGCCGGCATCGATGATCCCGCGCTCGATGCGAGGCTGATCGTCGAGCACTATTCCGGCACGACGCGCACCCAGGCGATCGCCGACCCGGAGTGCAAGATCGACGGGAACGCCATCGCCGCGATCGACGGCGCCTTGAGACGGCGAGCCCGTGGCGAGCCGGTGCATCGCATCCTCGGCTATCGCGAGTTCTACGGTTTGCGCTTGTCGCTGTCGCCGGAGACGCTGGAGCCGCGACCGGACACCGAAACGCTGGTCGAGGCGGTGCTGCCCTTCGTCAAGGCAATAGCCACGCGGGAGGGCACATGCCGCATCCTCGATCTCGGCACCGGAACGGGCGCGATCGCCCTGGCGTTGCTGAGCGTCGTGCCGGCCGCGACCGCCACCGGTGTCGACATCTCCGCCGGCGCTCTGACCACGGCGGCCCGCAATGCCGGGCAATTCGGCCTCGGCGGCCGGTTCACGGCGGTTCAGTCGGACTGGTTTGAAAAAGTTTCCGGCCGGTACCATGTAATTGCCGCAAACCCTCCCTATATACCAACACAAGAGATTGGAAATCTGCAGGACGAAGTCCGCGATTTCGACCCGCGCCTTGCCCTTGATGGCGGTGTGGATGGGCTGAACCCCTACAGGATCATCGCCGCCGAGGCGGCAAGGTTTCTGGAAGCCGAAGGCAGGATTGCGGTCGAGATCGGCCACACGCAAAGCAACGAAGTCAACGATATATTTCGCGCGGCCGGTTACGCGGCTGGCGAGGTTTTTAGCGATCTCGGCGGAAACGACAGGGTTCTTGTTTTTCAACGGGCAACGTCTTGACGCAGTGCAAAAAAAGCGCTTGGCAATACCGGGGAATGCGGCTAGGGTCGCCTAACCGGATGAGACGAAGCAGGCAGTGCTCTTAGCGATTCGGTTTTTCCTTGGAAATAGCTGCCTTCTTGCGCAAACGACGCCCAAGCTTCGTGCGGGAATCGTCCGGCAAGTGATGTAACCGGAAACAGGATGACACGTGGCGCCAACGCAATCGATGCGGGCGAACGCCGGTGAAGAAACGAAACGGCTGGCTGCATGAGCGCCTCCGTTCGTGAAGAGTTTTTCAAAATTTCAAGATGAAGAGAGTCGAATGAGGCCACAACAGCAGAACAGGCGCATGCGCGGTCGCAACAACAATGGCGGCGGCGGTGGCAATAACAATAACAACAACAATAACAACAACCGCAAGGGGCCGAATCCGCTTACGCGCAATTACGAGAGCAACGGCCCGGACGTGAAAATCCGTGGATCGGCTCAGCAGATTGCCGAAAAATACGCCACGCTTGCCCGTGACTCGCACAGCTCCGGCGACCGGGTGATGGCGGAGAACTACCTCCAGCACGCTGAACACTACAATCGCATCATTGCCGCCGCGCAGGCGCAGATGCCGATCCAGAACGTCCAGCAGGCACGCGACGAGTTCGACGAGGACGGCGACGACGATCGCGACGAGTTCGACAATGCCGGCAGTGGGGCCGGCAACAGTGGGGCGGGAAATAGCAGCGGCAATGCCGGTTCCGATCCACAGCTCCCCGTGATCAACCATGGCGCAGGTCCGCAGCCGGTGATCGAGGGCATGCCGGCGGAGGTTGCGCTGAACCGGGAAAACGGTCGCGACAATCGCGACAATAGCGGGCGCGACAACAGCGGGCGTGACAATAACGGTCGCAACAATGGCGGCCGCGACAACAGTGGCGGGCGCCATCGCGATCGCCGCCCCAATGGCGGCTACGGCCAGCGCGACTACGCTTCACCCGAACAGGGCGGCCAGCAACAGCGCAACGAGGCCCCGGGGCAGACAGAAGGCCAGGCAGAGGCCGCTTCGCCGCCCGAGACCGTCGCGGCGGCCGAGCCGGCTCCACGGTTCGAGAATTTTTCACCGGCAGGTCTGGCCGCCCAGGCGGAACTCAATGAGGCGGCCGCCGAAAGCGGTGCTGCCCGCCGTCCACGGCGTCCGCGCCGTCCGCGCACCAATGCCGATCAGGTCGAGAGCGGCAGCGAAAATGGGGATGCGGCCGAGACAGCGGCGGCTCCGGTCGACAGCGGCGGTGCCGAACCCGTGGTTTCCGACATCGACAACTGAGCGAACGGCATTCAAGGCCTTGAGCGGCGGAGAGAAATCTCCGCCGTTTTCGTTTGGGCTGACGTGGAATATTATGCGCCTGCCATATTGCGACATCTTGAGGGGCAAGGGTCCATGCACCATATCTGGCCTGAACAGGATCCGGCTCGAATGGGCGGGTCCGTCACCGCAATCTGATCCGGTGCCGCAAAGCGGGCCGGTGATGGAAGGAGACAAATATGAACCTTGAGAAATACTCGGAGCGCGTGCGCGGCTTTATCCAGTCCGCGCAGACCATGGCGCTCTCGCGCAACCACCAGCAATTCACCCCCGAACACATTCTGAAAGTCCTCGTCGACGATGACGAAGGCTTGGCCGCGTCGTTGATCGAGCGCGCCGGCGGCAATGTCCGCGATGTCAAGCTCGGCGTCGAGACGGCGCTCGAGGCGATGCCCAAGGTGGAGGGCGGCAATGGCCAGCTCTATCTGGCACAGCCGCTGGCCAAGGTGTTCTCGACCGCCGAAGACCTGGCTAAGAAGGCCGGCGACAGCTTTGTCACCGTCGAGCGGCTGCTGCAGGCGCTTGCCATGGAGAAATCGGCCAAGACGGCCGAAATCCTGGCCAAGGCTGGTGTCACCGCGCAGGCGCTGAACCAGGTCATCAACGACGTCCGCAAGGGCCGCACCGCCGATTCGGCGAGTGCCGAACAGGGCTATGACGCGCTGAAGAAATACGCACGCGACCTCACCGCGGACGCACGCGCGGGCAAGCTCGACCCCGTGATTGGCCGCGACGACGAGATTCGACGCACCATCCAGGTGCTGTCGCGCCGCACCAAGAACAACCCGGTGCTGATCGGCGAGCCGGGCGTCGGCAAGACGGCGATCGCCGAAGGGCTGGCGCTGCGCATCGTCAATGGCGACGTGCCGGAATCGCTGAAGGACAAGCAGTTGATGGCGCTCGACATGGGCGCGCTGATTGCCGGTGCCAAATATCGCGGCGAATTCGAGGAGCGGCTGAAGGCTGTGCTTTCGGAGGTCACTTCGGCCAGTGGCAACATCATCCTGTTCATCGATGAGATGCACACGCTGGTCGGCGCCGGCAAGGCCGATGGCGCCATGGACGCGTCGAATCTCCTGAAGCCGGCGCTGGCGCGCGGCGAACTGCACTGCGTCGGCGCCACCACGCTGGATGAATACAGGAAGCATGTCGAGAAGGATCCCGCCCTTGCCCGCCGTTTCCAGCCCGTCTTCGTCGACGAGCCGACAGTGGAGGACACGGTCTCGATCCTGCGTGGCCTGAAGGAGAAATACGAGCAGCACCACAAGGTGCGTATCTCCGATTCGGCACTGGTGGCGGCGGCGACATTGTCCAACCGCTACATCGCCGACCGCTTCCTGCCGGACAAGGCGATCGACCTCGTCGACGAAGCCGCCTCGCGGCTCAGGATGCAGGTCGATTCCAAGCCCGAAGCACTGGACGAGATCGACCGCCGCATCATGCAGCTCAAGATTGAACGCGAAGCGTTGAAGGTCGAGACGGACGATGCCTCGAAGGACCGGCTCGCCCGCCTGGAAAAGGAACTTGTCGGCCTGGAAGAGGAATCGACAGAGATCACCGCGAAGTGGCAGGCCGAGAAGCAGAAGCTCGGGCTAGCGGCCGACTTGAAGAAGCAGCTCGACGAAGCGCGCAACGACCTTGCCATTGCCCAGCGCAAGGGTGAGTTCCAGCGCGCCGGCGAGCTTGCTTATGGCAAGATCCCGGAACTGGAAAAGAAGCTGAAGGAGGCCGAAGCCCAGGACGGCAAGGCCGGCATGGTCGAGGAAGTGGTCACGCCCGACCACGTCGCCCATATCGTGTCGCGCTGGACCGGCATTCCGGTCGACAAGATGCTGCAGGGCGAGCGTGACAAGCTGCTGCGCATGGAAGACGAGATCGGCAAGCGTGTCGTCGGCCAGGGCGAAGCGGTGCAGGCCGTTTCCAAGGCGGTGCGGCGTGCCCGTGCGGGCCTTCAGGATCCGAACCGGCCGATCGGCTCGTTCATGTTCCTCGGGCCTACCGGCGTCGGCAAGACGGAACTGACCAAGGCTTTGGCCAATTTCCTGTTCGACGATGAGACGGCGCTGGCGCGCATCGACATGTCCGAATACATGGAGAAGCACTCCGTCGCCCGGCTGATCGGCGCGCCTCCCGGCTATGTCGGCTATGAGGAAGGCGGTGCGCTGACCGAAGCGGTGCGGCGCCGGCCCTATCAGGTCGTGCTGTTCGACGAGATCGAAAAGGCGCATCCGGATGTCTTCAACGTGCTGTTGCAGGTGCTCGATGACGGCCGGCTCACCGACGGGCAGGGCCGCACCGTCGACTTCCGCAACACACTGATCATCATGACGTCTAATTTGGGCGCCGAATATCTCGTCAATCTCGGCGAGGATCAGGATGTCGATGCCGTACGAGACGAAGTGATGGGCGTGGTCAGGGCATCGTTCCGGCCGGAGTTCCTCAATCGCGTCGACGAGGTGATCCTGTTCCACCGGCTGCGCCGCAAGGACATGGACCGTATCGTCGAGATCCAGCTCAAGCGGCTCGAGAGCCTGCTGAGGGATCGCAAGATCACGCTGTCGCTGGATCCCGAGGCGATCGAGTGGCTGGCGGCCAAGGGTTACGACCCCGCTTATGGTGCCCGGCCGCTGAAGCGGGTGATGCAGAAGGAACTGCAGGATCCGCTGGCGGAAAAGATCCTGCTCGGCGAGATCCTGGACGGCTCGACTGTCAAGGTCACGGCCGGTTCCGACCGGCTGAATTTCCGCTCCAAGCCGGCGATCGTCGCGGCCGAGGTCGCGGCCTGATTCAAACGCCGCGCGTCCACCGGACGCGCGGCGTTTTCATGCAATTGGCGGGGGATTGATGACGCTGGACGACTACAACGGCTTCTGCGCTTCGTTGCCTGCAACGAACCACGTGGTGCAATGGGGCGGCGCCCATGTCTGGAAGGTCGGGACCAAGGTGTTTGCGATCGGTGGCTGGGATCAGGGTCGGCAGCTCTTCGTCACCTTCAAATGCTCCGACATCGCCTATGACGTGCTCAAGGAGCAGCCGGGCCTGCGCCCCGCGCCCTATCTTGCCTCCCGCGGCATGAAGTGGATCCAGCGTCAGACAAGCCAGAGCATGGATGATGGTGCGCTGGAGGACTATCTGCGCGAGAGCCACCGCCTTGTTGCCCTTAAGCTGACGAAGCAGGCGCGCAAGGAATTGGGGCTTGGCGCAAGCTAGCCAATATTCCCCGAGGCGCCGGAAAACCGCCATCTTCATGCCCGGTTCATGTTGGAACCATATGGTGGGTAACTGGTTTGCTGGCGAAGGGTTCGCCGAACTGAACAATGCCGGGCGGCGGCACATACGGACCGGAGAGTTTCGCACGATGCTGCGCAGTATCTTCACCCTTTCGGCGCTTGCCGCGGGACTGGTGTTTTCCAGTGCGTTCGCCGCGCCGACGCATGACGGTGCCGCCCAGCCTGTCCGCACGTCCGGGAGCGGCGGCATTCTGCTCGCCCAGGACGGCAATCTCGACATTTATTACGATGCCAGGGGCAATCGCGTCATCGTCGATTCGGACACCGGCAAGGTGATCGCCATCCAGCCGCCACAGACACGCCTCGACCGGCGGGCGCTGCGCCGAGAGAGCCGGATGCGCGAACTTGGCCGCGCACCCGCCGACGATGACCGCTACTATCTCGACGATCCCCAGGACATGGCCCGCTTCCGCCGCAGACAGCTGGAAGAGGAAGGCCGGGTCATTCCACCGCCCGCCGACGAATACGATCCTGACGGAAATGGTTCAGTCGATGCCTATCCGCCGGCACCGCGGGACGACGGCAGCTACGACAACAATTATCCCGACGCGCCGCAGCCGGGTACAATCAAGCGCCAACCGCTGAACGAGGCGTCGATAGACCCCGTCCGGCCGGCAGACCCGACGGACCAGGCAGCGCCCTCCGACCAGGCGGCATCGCCGCCAAAGGCCGGCGGCAAGACGTCGGTCGACCCGTCGCTTTCGTTGGGCGCACGCCAGGATGTCGCGGCGCTGCAGGTGCTGCTCGACCGGGGCGGGGCTTCGCCTGGCGTCATCGACGGGCGCTTCGGTTCGAATGTCGACAAGGCGCTGGCGGCCTACAATCAGATCAACGGCAGCAGCCTCAAATCGACCGATTCGGTCGGCATCCAGGCCGCATTGTCGCAGTCCGGTGGCGACGCGTTCGCCAACTACACCATCACCGCGGAGGATGCGGCCGGCCCCTATGTCGCGTCGATCCCGGAGGACTACAGCCAGAAGGCGCAACTCGACCGCATGGGCTTCACCTCCGTCACCGAGGCGCTGGCCGAGCGCTTCCACATGGACGAGAACTATCTCAAGGCGCTCAATCCGGACGCCAACTTCAATCGTCCGGGCACGATCATCAAGGTCGCGAATTTCGGCAAACTGGTTTCTGCCCCGGTTGCCCGCATCGTCGCCGACAAGGGCAAGAAGGAAGTCTTTGCCTATGATGCGTCCGGCAAGCTGGTCGCGGCCTACCCCGCCACAATCGGCTCGTCGGACACGCCGTCGCCGACCGGCATCCATGCCGTTTCGCGTGTCGCGCTCGATCCGAACTACACCTATAACCCCAACATCAACTTCAAGCAGGGCGAGAACAACAAGATCCTGACCATTCCGCCTGGGCCGAATGGCCCGGTCGGATCGGTGTGGATCGCCCTGGACAAGCCGACTTACGGCATCCACGGCACGCCAGAGCCCTCGAAGATAGGCAAGACCGAGAGCCATGGCTGCGTGCGCCTGACTAATTGGGACGCGCGTGAATTGGCCAAGCTGGTCTCGCCGGGCGTGCCGGTGGAGTTCGTCGAGTAGGTATGTCGATATTCAGGCGATGCCGGCCTGACCTGAATCTCAACATAAATCTCAACCAATGATCCTGCGCACCCACTTCACATTCGGCGTTGCCGCGTAGATCAACTGCACCACCAGAATGAAGCCTACGCTCGCCAACGGGGTGATCAGGCAAAGTGCGGCGCCGACGGCCCACAGGATCTGCGCCTTGACGATGCGCAGGTAGACCGTGCGTTTCGTTTCCGCGTCGACGTCCTCCGCGACAAGGCCGCTCTTCTCCGCATACCGCCAGCTGACGAACAGCGTGATGCCGAGCATCAAGAGGTTGAGCCAGTAAACCAGCACCGCGGTCCTGAATTCCAGAAAATCGGCCAGAAGGTCGGTCGAGAACGGCAAGAGCGCGATGAAGGCGAGAAAGCAGAGGTTCAGCGTGGCCAGCCGTCTGTCGGATTTGGCGATCAGACCATGCTGGGCCTGCTGGCCGAACCAGAAGATGGTCAGGGTCAGAAAGCTCAAGGCATAGGTGAGGAAGCGTGGCGCGAGTGCCGCGATGGCGGCGAGCAGATCATGTTCGGAGTGGATCACCTCATGCGCTGGCACCCTGATCTCGAGCACGATCAGGGTGAGCGCGATGGCGAACACGCCATCGGTGATACCGACAATACGGCCGCGCCCCTCAACCGATGCTTCGAGCGGACGCTTCATCGATTTCTCCTGCCCGCGGGTCCTGGAAACCTAAAGCGCGTCTCGTCGAAACGGATTCATGCGACGCGCTTTAAATCTTGCCTGATGCATGTCGTTGTCGCAAAAGCCGAGGTCACATCTGCGCGACATGCATTAGCATGACTGCCGCGGTTTGCATCGGGGCAGATGCAATCCCTGGCAATATGGCTGGTTTCAAGGACAACAAGCCGCTGGCCGGTTGTTGCCGCCGCGCCGACGGTCTAATGAGGGTGGCATGCATGCGCCCAATCAAGCCGCCGCCGTTCCGCTGACCGCTCCGGTCGCGAACGGCACGTTCTGCCCGCAATCGCAGCGGCGTTATGTGTTGATCGCGGCGATCCTGGCCTCGGCGCTCGGCTTCATCGACGGATCGATCCTGGCGATAGCCATGCCGGCGATCCGCGTCGACCTCGGCGCCAGCCTTGCCGAGGCGCAGTGGATTTCCAATGCCTATGCGCTGACACTCTCAGCGCTGATCCTTGCCGGCGGTGCCGCAGGCGATCGGTTCGGGCTGCGCCATGCTTTCGTGGCCGGCATTGCGCTGTTCGTCGTGACCTCGCTTGCCTGCGCGCTGGCGCCGAACGCTGTCGTGCTGATCGCATTTCGCGCGCTCCAGGGCATCGGCGCCGCGATCATGGTGCCGGGCAGTCTCGCCATTATCGCCAAGGCTTATCCGAAGAAGGAACGCGGCAGGGCGATCGGCATCTGGGCGGCGGCCTCGGCGCTGACCACCGCTCTCGGCCCTGTGCTCGGCGGCCTGGTGCTCTCGGCTTTCGGCGGCGGCATCTGGCGGGCGATCTTTGCCGTCAATCTGCCGCTCGGCCTGATCTCGATCTATCTGCTGCTCGCCAAGATTCCGGCCGATGCGCCGACGGAGAAACGCAGCCTTGACCTTGCCGGCGGGGCGCTTGCGACGCTGGCCTTCGGCGCGCTCGCCTATGGGCTGACTTCAGTGAGCGCCAGCGGCGAGAGCCACATGGCCGGTCCAAGCATTGCCGCCGGCGCCGTGCTGCTTGTCGTCTTCATCCTGTTCGAGCGGCGGCAGCGCGAGCCGATGATAGATCTCAGCCTGTTTCGCATCGGTGCTTTCGCCGGCGCCAACGTCGCGACGTTCTTTCTCTATTTCGCACTGTCAGCCAATCTTTTTTATCTGCCGATGCTGCTGATCGCAGGCTGGGGACTGAGCACCGCCGAGGTCGGCTTCATCTTCCTGCCGCTGTCGGCGGCGATCGCGCTTCTGTCGGGACCCGTCGGCAAGCTGTCGGACCGGATCGGGCCCCGTTTTCCCATTGCCTGCGGCAGCCTGATCGTGGCGGTTGCCTTCGCCGGGCTGGCCTTGCTCGCCTATGCCGGCTTTCACCATTTCTGGACCGGCATCTTCCCCTTGATGGCGCTGATGGGGCTCGGCATGGCGTTGGTCGTATCGCCATTGTCCACCGCGATCATGACGGCGGTGGAAGACAAGGACACCGGCGCGGCTTCCGGCATCAACAACGCCGTCTCACGCATCGGCGGTTTGATCGCGGTGGCGGCGATGGGGTCGCTCGCTGCCTGGATCTACGCCAATGCCCTGGAGGTAAATGCCGCGCCCGGCGTGCCTGGCTTCGGCGAACCGCCACCAGCAGGACTTTCGCCGGCACTCGATGCGGCGAGGATCGCCGCCAGCGACGCAGCCTTTTCCGCCATCTCCTTGGTGACGGCGCTGCTATGCCTGCTTTCCGCTGTCATTGCCTGGATGACGATTTCGGGCGAAGCGCTGCCGTGGTCGCGGCGCGCCGAACCTCGGCAGGGCGAAGGCTGAGTCTCAGCCTTCGATCTTGGCGCTGGCGACCTTCAGCGAATTGCCATCTTCCTGTTTCAGCAGATCGTCGATGCGCTCGCGCTCGCGCTTGAAGGCGACGAGATCGTCGCCCTTCAGCACCTTGCCGACCGGTAGACGGACGCGCATCGGATCGACTTTGGTGCCATTGACGATCAACTCGTAGTGCAGGTGCGGGCCTGTGGCGAGGCCGGTCTGGCCGAGATAGCCGATAGTCTGTCCCTGGCGCACATGCATGCCCGGCTCCATACCTTTGGCAAAGGCACTCTGGTGATTGTACGAGGTCTCGTAGCCATTGGCATGGCGAATGATGATCTGCTTGCCATAGCCGCCGGCCCAGCCGACCTTCTCGATGACGCCATTGCCGGCGGCGATGATCGGCGTGCCGATCGGGGCTGCCCAGTCGACGCCTGTGTGCATGCGGACATAGCCGAGGATCGGATGCTTGCGGGCGCCGAAGCCGGAGCGGAACTTTCCGGCGGGCAGCGGATTGCGCAGCAGGAACTGCTGGGCGCTCGAGCCGTCTTCGTCGAAATAGTCCGTGCTGCCATCCTGCATCTGGAAGCGGTAGAAATTGCGCGTCGTGCCGCCGAAGGTCGCCGAGACATAGAGAAGCTCGGAATTGTCCGAGGTCTGGTCGTCGCCATCAGGCTGCGAGAACAGCACTTCAAGGCGGTCGGAGGGATTGAGGCGGGACTGGAAATCGACATCGGATGCTAGGAGCTTGATCAGCCGCTGGGTCATCGCCTTGGACATGCCGTAGGAATAGGCGGCGCGGTAGATGCCGTCATAGACGTTGGGCAGATTGCCGCGCACCACTACCGGCGCCGACGAATCGTCGAATGCGGTCAGCAATTCGGGATTGGGCTCGGGCTCCTGGGCCGGCACGTACTGGCCGCGGTCGTCGAGCGCGATGGTGACGATATGCGTGGTCTTGTCATAGACGCTTGTGCGCACGACCTTGGCGGCATCGCCGTGGACCTCAAGGCCAACACGCAGCACGGTACCTGCCTTGAGCGCCGGCGCGTTGAGCAACTTGGCGATCGCTTCGGCCATGCCGGTGGCATCATCGCCCGTGTAGCCCGAATCGGCGAAAGCCTCCGTGAGGTCGGTGTCTTTGGTGAAGGGGATGATTTCCTCGGCGAAAGCCGGTGCCTGGTCGTCCGCGTTGGCGCGTGGCGATACGGAGACATTTTCCGGCACGATCTTCACATCGTAGGAGCCGGCCATGCTCTCGGCAAAGGCTTCGCCGAATCGCTGCGGATCGACATAATGAAGCGAAGCCACCTGCACGGCGCCGTCGCTGAGGTCGGTGCCGGCTTCGCGTACCACTTTTTCGACTTCGTCGGCCGACAGGTCGCTCTTCTCGTCGAAGGAAGCCGTCGCGATGGGGAAATCCACGGTCTTCAGGCTCATTTCGCTTTCGACCTTGGCGCCGTAGATCTGGCCAGAGGCGGCCGACGCTGTCGCCGGCTGCGCCGATGCATCGTCGCCGTCGTCGCCGAACACCTGCATCGGGTCGAAAGGGGGGTAGGCCCGGCTGGTGGTGTGGCCTGCTGCGAGTGCCATCTTGATCTGCACGAAAGGCATGGTGTGGATGACATCGCGGTCGCCGACCTTGGTGACCATCGACACTTCCATGCGGCGGCGATCCTTGGCCTTGGCGATCTGGCGCGGCGCCACCAGCCTGGTGGTCTTTGCCACCTCGCCGGAATCGCCGTTGCTGGCAAGGCCGATCAGTTCGGCGATCTCGGGTGGGGTCGCCAGTTGCTGGCGACCATC